>CAYPUS010000001.1:0-20597 GCA_964413815.1 uncultured Aquabacterium sp.
GCTACGTTCGGGACGTAGAGGCCGGAGGTTCGAATCCTCTCACCCCGACCAGATTTCCTTACGAATCAACGACTTACGAAGCTCCGCATGCCGGAGCTTTGTCGTTTCTGGACTGTTAGTGGCAAATTAGTGGCAGACGGCTGCCCTTCGTGCCACCGCAGCGCAGGGTGGATAAACCAAGTCCCTAGACCGTGCTCCCCAACCACTGGAGCACAGTCATGGCATCCATCGAGAACCGGTCCCGCTACGTCGTCACGGTCCAGAACCGCGACGACCTGACCAAGACGTTCGCCTGCACCCGCGAAGCCAAGCTCAAGACCTACATCGCGCACCTCAAGGCGCAGGGCTACAAGGCCAAGCTCAGCCGAACCAACGACAAGTACCTCGTTCGCGTTCGAGAGGGCGGCAAGACCAAGCAGACCCTCCCGGCCAGCAGCGAGCAAGAGGCCATCGACATCAAGCAGCGCATCGAGCTCGAGCGCCGCAGCGGCCTGTTCATCGACTACTCGAAGGGTCGCCGCGTCAGCTTCGCCGACCTGCTTGCCCGTTACCTGCGCGAGGAGTCGCCGCGCCACAAAGGCTTCGAAGTCGAGGGCTACGTCATCAACGCCATGCTCGCCGATGCCGGCCTGCCCCGCGTCGACCTGGCCGACGCATTCGCCGCGCACAAGAACCCCCACCCTTCCCTGGCCGGCAAGAACTTCCGCCGGCAGCCCGGCAAGCGGGTGCGCCTGCCCGCTCCCGCGACCTGCTTCATCCGCAAGCCGTTTGCGGACGTCGTGCCAGAAGACATCCACGACTACATCGACGACCGTTGCCAAGCCGTCGGCCCCGACACGGTCGACCGCGAGGTCGACCTGTTCTCGGCCGTCTGCCACATGGCCATCGACAGCTGGCGCATCCCGGTGGCCAAGAGCCCGATGGACGGCGTGCGCCGCCCCAGGTATTTCAACGAGCGGGACCGCAGGCTCAAGGGTGATGAAGAAGAGCGCTTGCTGAATGCCGCGTACGACGAGGACGCACAAGCCTCCATCAAGGCTCGCCTTGAAGAACTCATGGCGGCTGAGCGTGAGCAGTCGACGGCCGCGCGGACGACCTATCGTCGCAAGGCCATCGTGAAGGCTGCACGCGAGCGGTACCTTGAAGAGGCCGAACGCACGTACACGCACGTTCCGTGGATGGAAGCCTTCGTTCAGTTCCAGCTCATGACGGGCGCGCGCCTGAGCGAGACCCTGTCTCTGCGCCGGGCGGACATCGACTTCGCCGACCAAACCGCCTTCATTGCCGAGACGAAGAACGGTCGTCCGCGCAAGCTGGCGCTGCGAGAGGACCTCATCAAGTTGCTGCGGGAGCTGCCCGACGACGGCGATGTGTTGTTCCCCATGAGCGTCGACGGCGTGCGCAAAGCCTGGAACCGCATGTGCGAAGTAACGGGGCTGGTCGGAGACCAGGAGCTGCGCATCCACGACCTCCGTCATGAGGCGATTTCGCGTATCGCCGATGCTGGGAGCAAGCTGCCTGGCGGGTTCTCGCTGGCCGACTTGCAGGCCTTGAGCGGTCACCGCGACACCCGCATGCTGCTGCGCTACACGCATCTGTGCATGCCGAGCCTCGCCAAGCGCCTGGACTTGGCTTTCGCGGAAACGAAGCAGTCGACGGTTCACCGGGGTCAGCGCCGCCTGAGGAAAGGCGCTGGCCTCACGATGAAGGAACTGGTCGATGGCACGGCAGCCCGTGCTGCGGCGGCGCTGCCCGCCCTGCCGCAACCAGAGGTCGAGCCAGTCCAGCCGGAACTGCCCAGTAACGTCGTGCAGTTCCGCCCCCGCAAGGTGGCGTGAGCCCAGAGGTGCGCCTCGCACCCGTGCATCGGCCTGGTAGCCGAGGCTAAAAGCCCTGGCTACACGCTGCACCTCAACCACAGAGATGCACCGTGACCACCGAATTCAGGCCCTTGACCAAGGAGGACATCGCCCAAGTCCTCGGCGTGTCGCTGCGCACTGTCGAGAACTGGGTTAATGACGGCACGCTCGTCGCGCCGGGGAAGATTGGCAGCCGTGTCTACTGGCACCCCCGCAGCTTCTACGAATGGCTCGACCGGACCCTGTCGGCTACAGCGGGATGCGCGGCAGCGGCGGAGCCGATGCAGGTGGCAGGCGCTCCTGAGCCTCTCCCCGCATCACGCATACCGAACCCGAAGGGCACGAAGACGGCAAAGGAAAAGGCCGAGTCTGCGCGGCTGCGGGGGGAAGCGAAGCTGCAGGCCCTTCTGAGCTGAGACGCCGACATTGCAGCGAACTAGTCTCTTGCATTGCCGCTCGCTAGTGCACTGCACCGCATCTGGTCATGGCTCCCATCCCTACATGGGGCGGCGACGGGCACCTGGCCCGCTTCATCTTCAACGCGATGTTGGTGACCGGCGGCCAAGTGTGGACCATGGTGCCGCCGGAGCAGCGCAGTGCCTACACGCCAGCCCTGGAGCAGGCCAGCTCCTTGGGGACATTTCAGCCGCTGGCAAGGTTCTTTGCCGACCCAAGCCACGGACAGCGCACACAGCTCCTGCCAAGACCCAAGGGCATGTCCTCCGCCTGACACCCGAGCACGGCACGAAAAAGGGGCCTCCCCAGAATGGAGAGGCCCAATGAGCTGGATGAAAGCCGTTGGCCTGAGCGTCGTTGTTACCCCGTTACCTCCGCCGCCACAGAAGAAGGCTTGGCAATCTTGGCCGCCTCGAAGGCGATGACGAGCAGCGTGCCGGTAGGCTTGCCCTCGCGCGAGAGGTAGAAGTCGGTCTTCAGCTTGCCGGTGACTTTGACGAAGTCGCCTCTGTCGAGAACCGGCTTGTCCTCCTTCATGACCCTGA
Organism: uncultured Aquabacterium sp.; assembly: GCA_964413815.1. Classification (GTDB taxonomy): domain Bacteria; phylum Pseudomonadota; class Gammaproteobacteria; order Burkholderiales; family Burkholderiaceae_C; genus Aquabacterium. Next base: position 2,861 of record CAYPUS010000001.1, read on the forward strand.
CCGTGTACCACGTCGGTTGGGTGTCTACCCCGCGCTGACTCTCGGCCAGGCGGAACTCGAAGTAGTCCCGCTGCGTGGTCTTGCTGCGCTTGCGCTCGGGCTGGGTGGCGACGTTACCGAATACCTGCATTTGATGTCCTTCTGGTTCGTTGACCAGCGCGGCGGATGCCGCGCCTGGGTCGTATAGGCACCTCGGTTCAATCAGTGCGCGAACTCAGCGCGGCTCACGTTCAGCGGTGGCACCGCGACGGACACGCTGATGGATTTCACCTGCTTGGCCGGCAAGATGCTCGGGATGGCATCGGGCCGTCCCAGCACGCCCAACGCCCGCGGCAGCTCGGCAATGCCACGCCGGAGTGAGTCGCTGTCGGGTGGCGAGAAGAACTCGCGCAACGAGCCGAACATCTCTCGGGTTGCTCGGCCGAATACGACGAAAGCTGCGTCGCCGCCGTCGCGGCCGAACATGAAGCCGTAGCCCTCACCGGCACCTGCCGCCTTGATGAAGGCGCGCACGGGTGCGCTCCAAGCTGGCAACATGAAGCGGTGCTGATGGTCCTCGAGCTGATGGGTGACAACGGCGTAGTGGACGCCCTGGGTGGACGTGAATCCGCTGAGTCGCCACGGCAGGTCGGCCCCGCCCCTCGCTGTCATGCGGTCGAACGTGTCAGCCTTCAGGTCGCCGCAGACCATCCAACGGCCCGCGAGGGCGTCTTGCGCCTCGACTGGGCGGTCGCGGGTGGCCATCCGCACCTCCATCGGCGACATGACACGGGCGAGGGCGAAGCGGGCGGTGTCCAAGGTGTCCAGCTCGAACGAAGGCTCTTTCAACATAGTCATGGTGTCCTGGTGGTCGGCGCAAGAACGCGCCACCTTGTGTAGTCACCGGCGTACTTCGTCGTCGAGCCGACACGACAAGTGGGCGAAGACGCCTCGCGGTGCCGGCCACGTCGGCAGGCCTGAAGGACGGGAATACGGCAGAACGTTTTCGTTGAACCACCCGCTGGTGCTGTGCGCACCACGACCATCCAGCCGCACGCGTGGCAGCCACACGGGCAGCTCCTGCACCAGCACATGCCCGGCAAGCACGTCGACCAAACGAACACGCTTGTCAGGCAACGGCTGCTCGACCGTCAACCAGACTTCAAAGCACCCATCTCCCTTTGGCAGTAGCCGTCGCCGCCCCTCGGCCAGTCCAACCGAAGCGGTCCCCACCGCCAAGGCCGACAAGCTGGCAAGGACGCGTTTTCGGATGCGCTCGGTCCGCGTGTGGATGACGACGCGACGCAGAGGAAGTCCGAGCGCCGTTGGCGCGCCGATGGACAGCACCAACGCTCGCAACGATGCCGCGCGGTCTGAGCCGCGGGCGCTGCGGTCGACCTCGAACCAAGTCAGACCGCCATCAGGCTCCCGCGCGGCGGCGTCAGGGCGCAGCTGCACACGGCGCCGCTTTCCACCCGTCACCGCATGCACCAGCAACACGCCCTGCGAACCCTCCTGGTTTGGCTTGGCCCGCTCTGCCAGCGCCTGCAGCAGCTCGGGTTCGGTCCACGCCTGCAGGCCGCGGGCCTCCGCGCACAAGACGAGGAACTGTGCCCACAGGCGGTGTTCCGGGTTCGTCATGTCGGTGACGCGCCGCACGGATGCCGCTGCCTCCACGCCATGGTCGTCGAGCCAGTCGGCACCCCGCTGGGTCAAGCCGTAGACCGTCATGAAGCGGTCGGTGCGGTATCGCGCCAGCAGCCCCGCCTTGACGAGGCCGCGCACGGCGCGTTGCGCGGCACTCAAAGCGGCCTTGAACGGCCGCTCGGCGAAGCAGTTCACCGCCACGTCAATGGTGCGGATGACGCGGAACCGGTCCACGAGCGTCAGCGACCGGAGCCAGATGGCCTGCTGCAGCGGCCAGGCGCCGACCCGGGCCGTGATGCCCCGTGGAACGGGTTGCGGCCCCCGCTGTCCCGGTGACTGACTGGCGTGTCCAGCAGTGTCCGGCGGCGGGTGGGCGCAGGGGCACGCGCCGATGCCCCGGAGGCAGGCGGCGCCCGCCTCCGGGGCATCGGCGCGTGCCCCCTCGGGCATGCAGGCGTTGACTTTGTGGTGCAGTGTCATTGGTTCGCGGGTTCCAACAAGGTTGATGCCGGCACTCGAAGCAGCAGTCCGCTGCCCTCGGCCTCATGCCGGCCTGACCTCGTCTAGCGAATGGGCCGCGCAGTCGCGCGACCCATTCGCAAGACCCAGCACACCTCGCGAGTCCAGCCAGCCGTTCGGTGCCAGCGATGGCCCGGCGCACGGCCTTTCGTGGGCAGGGGGCAGGTGTTTTTCCCCCACGGAAGGCCTCGCACGCCTGGGGGCGTGCGTCACCGGCGTCTTCGTCGCGACGCCCATCAAGGCCGCTGTTCCGTCGCCCGGCTGCGCCGGTGCGAACCGCCGCCGCCCCATGACCAGCTTTCCAAGGCTCAATGACTCATCGGGCGGCTTGCCCAACTCTTCCTCCGGCAGACCGTGCCGCCACGGCTTGCCCCAAGTGCGGGAAGCAGACGTGCGGTCGCCCGCACCCAGGGGGCCCGGCCGTCCGGGCACCGCAGGCGGTGCCCCATTCATCGAGGTCGGCCTGCGCGGGGTCGGCGGCGGTTCGCACCGCCTTGCCGGCCCAGTCGCGAGCAGCTCGTCCCTCGGAGCCGGTCATCAAGGACGCAGGAGGCCTCCTGCACGACGCATCGCTTCGACCAGATGCCCGCCGCTGGACGCGGCGCCGTCCGCCCTCTGGTCCGACGATGTATGGACGTTCGACAGCCATCAGGCCGGACGTCTGCTTGAAGCCGTTCCGCACAACGCCAAGGGCCTCCTCATGCTTGCGCAGCAGCATGCCCCTGGCCTCCTTGCAGTCGTTTCGCCATGTGCAGGACACGCAGGCGGGAAGCGGCCTTCTTCCCATCGTCGTAATCGACGGTGCGCCCCGCCACCTCGACCAGGCACAGCACCAGTTCCTTCCCGGTCGTCCACTGCCGGTTGAACGTCAGGCTGCGTTCCATTCCCTCCAACGCTTCCTCTGCGGTGTCGTAGTAGTAGAAGCCTCCGCCATGGTTCTGCCTGGCTGCCTCCGAGCGCCAGGTGTTCGGCCGGTACTCCGAGTCATCAAAGACGCTGCGCAGCGTGCCGTCCGAGTCAAGGGCGAGCACTTTGTATCCGCAGCCTGTTTTCACCACAGGTGCCTTGCAGCGCAGGGTCGGCCCGCCGTTGTAGTGCGCGATGAGCTGTCCGAGCACCGTGGCCGTCTTCGCGCGCTTCACGCCGGTGGCGCTTTCGAGCGCTGTCGCGACGAGCCGCTTGCGGTCGCGTGCCACCAACACGTACTCCTTGCGCAGCCGGGTATAGCCCTTGCGCTTGTCCTTCGAGAACCAGCGAAGCTGGACGATGACGGCCTTGACGGTCCGCAGCCGGTTGAGCTGAACGTCGTACACGTCGTGGTTGAGGCTCTCCAGCTCGCGCTTGCCGCACGTGATGAACGGCCTCGGCAGGTGGCCCGCGGTCACCGCCGCATCCAGCAGTTCGCGCAGCTCCTGGTGTTGACCGGCAGTCAGAACTGCGGACGTGTCGAGTGCTCCGTACCCGTCGCGCCGACAGACGGTCGTCGCACCAGCGGCCTGAGGCGACCTTGCTGCGGCAAGGCGTGTGGCGCTGTGGGTCTGGATTGCGTTCATCAAGGGACCTCGGAAGTGAATGGTCCCCAGTCCAGCGAGCGGTTTTATCCATCAGGTCCATCCGCGTGACAGCAGCAGCACGGTGGTTTGCTCCCTGGGTACCTACACGGCGTATCCCTCAACCCCTATGGAGTCACCATGCACAAGAAGAACCGCGGCAAGACCGCCTGCCTGTATCGTTCCCGCTGGGTGCCGAAGGGCACTGACGGCAACACCCACGGCTACGCCGTGCAGACATTCGTCGGCAGCCTGCCCGTCGATGCCTGCTCGCTGCCAGAGGAACTGGCGTCACGGCTTACCGAGCAGGAGCGCCAGTACGTCGAGACGTCGATTTGCCGGCCGGCTCGCGAAGCCGCCGAACGGGCGCGGCGAGAGGCAGAGCAGCGAGAAGCCGACCCGCTGTGGCGCTTGGCCGAAGCTGCCCGGCTTGTGGACGAGGCGGGGCAACGAAGCCAGCAACGACGGGTTCCGCGCGCACGAGTAGAAGCCGTTCACGACGCACTGTCGCGCGTTCAAGTGCTCGACCCCGTCGAGGCGCGCACGCCCGACAGGCGCCCTGACCCGTTGCAGGATGCACTCACGGCCGTCCGGGCCGCAGCTGCGGCTGTTCGCAGCGGCGCCTACGGCCGGGCCCCCGAGAACGGCGTCCGCTCGACTCGCCCCTACCGGCTGTGGTCGGACATCTGGGAGGCAGTGTGCGGTACCGACGGCGGGCCGACCAGCGGCAGCCTGATGCGGGCACTGCAGGACCGCGGGTTCGCGAAGACTCGACAGCGATGACCGGTTGTGGCGCTGGTGACTACACACAGTGCATGCACATGCATGTTCACCAGGACACCAATGCCATGACTCATCAGTTGCCGAACTTTCTGCGCGCCACGACGCCCATCAACTCTCGCCCGCAATCAGGTTCGGACGAAACCCGAGAACAGCGCGTCGCGCGGCTCTACGCCTTTCCCGGCGGGCCGCTCATCGGCTGGCTTTACGACGAGTGCCGTCGCCGCGGACAGGAGCTGCGTCAGCTGGCCGAAGCGCTCGGCGTGACCTACGGCTACATCAACCAGTTGCGCTCGGGCTTGCGCCTCACGCGGCATATCTCCGACGACTTCGCCGTCAGTTGCGCCCGCTATCTGGGCGTGCCGCCGGTCGTCGTCAAGATGGTCGCGGGACGCATCCCGATGAGCGATTTCGTGCATCCGCACGAGCCGGTGGAGGAAGCGATAGACCGCGCGATGGCGTGCATGCTCGATGACCCCATCGCTCGGCATGTGCTTCCAGCGGACCTCTCTGGGCTGAGCATCGAGGCCAAGCAAGGGCTCGTCGCCTTGTACATCGAGGCCACTGGCCGCGACGTGCTGGGCGCCCGCCAGGTTCCTGAACTCGTACGCTGGTTGCAGCGCGCTGCGACCATCCACGACGAGTCGGCCGGCGAGGCGGTGCGCGGTCACCGGGATGTGCTGCAGGAGCACTGAATCGGTAGAACGGGCAAGGACTGACCGATTGATTGGGGCGGGCTTCGGCTCGCCCCTCTTCTTGCGTAACGCGGGTGTAGGGCTACTGGGACATCGGGTGGAAAACCAGCTGCTCCCCGTTAGCAGCAGCCAAAATCAATGACTTAGCGCGAACCTGCTCCCCCTGCTTCGCGTCAGAGCGCATCAGCCACCACGTCCACACACAAGCTGCCGCCGGACGTCCATGTCAGTGCTCGGTGTCAATCGCGCGTCCTTGGGAGCGCTCCAGGGGCGCAAGGGATAAAACGCCCGCCTAGACGTGCCAGCTGGTGCCACTTCGATGCACCAGCGGGCACGGGCGGGCGCTGCCGGTCGTACTCGTGCTCCGACCACCGGCGTGGAGCATTCAATGTCTGCAACCAAACCCGTCCTCGACCTTGGGGACTTGGCCGCCCTCCTGGGCCGAAGCCCCGAAACCATTCGCAAGGACCTTCGACGGAACCCGGCCGCCGTTCCGCCGCGCCTGTGCATCCAGGGAACCCGGCTGCTGCGCTGGCGAGCTGCCGATGTCGATGCCTGGCTGAAGCAACGCGTGGAGGGTCAGCATCATGTCTGAGGCACTCCAGAACGCGTTCTCCCGGCCGCTGAACATCGGTTACATGCTGCGCAACGCACCGCCTCCGCTGGACCATGTCTTGCCCGGGCTGCTGGCCGAGACGGTCGGCCTCGTCATTGGCCCTGGCGCGGTGAGCAAGACCATGCTGATGCTGCAAATCGCCATTGCGATGGCCACCGGCACGCCGCTGCTGGGCGGGCTTGTGGGTGGTGTCCCCGGGCGGGGGCGGAAGCCTGTCCGCGTGGTGCTGGTTTTTGCTGAGGAATCGGCCGAAGTCGTGTGGCAACGCCTGCATGCCATCGCGAGTGTCCAGTTGGCGGCGTGCGACATTGACCCAGAGCTGGCTGCGGCGCTCCTGGAGCAGAACCTCGTCATCCACGCCCTGGCCGGCGGTAACCAGGTCAACCTGCTCAGCGATTGCTGGGAGAAGACGCCGGCCGGCGACCAGCTGTGCCGTGCTTGCGAGGGCGCCCGCTTGGTGGTACTGGACCCTGTCCGGGACTTTCACAACGCCGACGAGAACGACTCGACCGCCATGAAGGCGCTGGCTCGTCATATCGCGAGCTATGCGAAGTCGACCGGAGCCGCCTGGCTGCTGGTCCACCATGCCAGTCGGGCCGCTGCGCTGCATGGCTACGGCGGTAGCGCCGACGCGGGCCGAGGGTCCACGGCTCTGACCAACGCCGTTCGCTGGCAGCTCAACCTCAGCCGTCCCACCCGCGAGTCCGCGAAGCTGCACGGTCTGAAAGCGGACGGTCTGCACAAGCATGTGCTGCTTGATGTGCCGAAGGCCAACTACGTCGAGTCCGTCGGCACGATGGTGGTCCGGCGAGGGCCGCACGGTGTGCTGGTGCCTATCGAGGAGGCGGCATGAGTCGAAGGACCTCAGCGGCCGTCGCAGCTGCTCCCCGCGTTGTACGCCTTGCGCAGCCCTTCGGGCTGTGCCAGTTGTTCAGGCCGCTGGCCAAGGATGGTGCGTCCCGGCCGACGCTGAATGAACAGTTCGAATACGGCGGCGTGAGTCTGCGCTTCAGTGCGCGGGAGGCGCTGGGCGCGCCGGAGCAGACCCTGCTGCTCGCCCTTCTGGAGCTGGCGCAGGAGCAGCACCGGCGCCGACCATACGAGCACATGCTGGACGAAACCGACCGCAGCGAGGTTGGCTCGCTGCTATGGTCCGCGCTGCACGCCGGCGGCAGTGCACCACGGGACAACGCCCCTCCCACGCTGAAGCTTCACTGCAGTTGGAGTGAACTGCACCGACGTTGCGGCTCGAAGAGCATGGGCAAGCCCGTGACGGACAGCAGGCGGCGGTCGTTGATGAGGCTGTGCGAGGTCACCGTCTGGGAGTGCACCGAGTCAACGGAAGGAATGCGCCACTGCCATCTGGTGAGTTGGCTGGTCGGAGATGACCAACGCGTCCACGTGGCGCTCAACCACCGACTCGCAGCTGCGCTGCTGGCGCCCGGGTATGCCCAGGTGCTGCTGTCCGAGCGACTCAGGTTACCGTCGCAGACGGCGATGCTGGTTCATGCGTTCCTGTCGACCTGTCTCGGCGTCGGCAAGAGCATGCGAATCAGACACGAGACGCTGATGGAGCGACTATGGCCCTCTGGAAAAACCATAGTTCCCGCTAGTACCCGGCGGCGGCGCCTCAGCGACGTGCGAGCGGCGCTGCGAGCCATCGGAAGGCTGGAGCGGTGGGGGGTCGAACTCGGCACCACCGAAGCAACCGTCCGCCGCCTTGTATCGAGAGCGAGCGCCGAGGCGGTTTCGAAGAACGCCCTCGCTGCGCGGGCGCCCGAGCAGCGAACTGTCCCCGGCGAGACCGTTCGCGATATGACGAGGCCAGGACATTTCGCGGTTCAGGACGCGTCATTTGGCGAGCAGCCGTTCTGGGAAAAGCTGAGCACCCACAACAACCTGCCGCGAAATGACGAGGGGGGTACTATTTCTCAATAAAGAGGAGTTCCTTCAACGGCAGGCCCGGGCCATCGGCGCCCGGTCTGCCCGGCGTGCAGGGCGCCTGGCTCGGCAAGGACGGTTGACCATCCCTCCTTGCCCAGCCTTCCAAGCGGTCTTGCCTCGCGCCAAGACGCCCCGTGGCGCTGCGCGGCCCAATGTGCATGGTTGGAGGAACGGCGTCACGACGGCGGTTGACGCCCACACTGCCAGCTTCGTTCGCCGAGCTTCCAGCATCCGTGGACAGCGCGCGTTGCCGATGCAACGATGTCGTGCATGACCACGCCCGACGAACGTACCCGAGCCGTCCTCCACACGCGCGATTTTCTCGAAGCACTGCTCGATGCCGAAGCGCAGCCCGGTGTGCCTGACGAAGTGCGGGAAGAAGCTCGGCGCCTTCTGCGCCACTATCCCGACGCCATGGTCCTGCGACTGGCGAATCTGGCGCTGCCGCAGCACTTCGCGTCTCCAGCGACAACGCCGCGGTAGCGGCGAAGAAACGTCTCAACGCCTCCCCACCACCCGGCCTGCTCTAACCGGCCTTGCCTCGCGGCAAGACACCGGTCGCTGCCACGTTACCTCCGTTACCGCCGGGGCAAAGAAGAAGGGGCAGCCTTGATGGCCGCCCCTCAATGAATCAGCCGCTGCGCGGCTCTTGGTGCAAGGTCTACTGAATGGCCTGGTCTGCCTGCGGCAGAAGCATCTGCGCCATCTGCGCCGAGGCAACGAAGGTGTTCATGAGGTGCACCGCGTTCGCACCTCGCCCCGTCACCATCACCCGCAATTCTTTTACCGCTTCCGGCGCCGACGAACGCGCTTCCAGGGCACCGTTCATCAGACGCAGGCCGGCATCGAGCATGTGGAAGACATGGGCGTCGCCACCTTTCGGCATGCGAGAGACCTTCGCCACCCGCAGCAGTTCGTCCTCCCGCTCAATGAGGCCCGTGCTGGTGACCAAGGTCGTGGTCAGGGACGAATCCGTCGCGTTGAGAATCAAACAGATGCGCCCCTGGCTCACCGCTTCGCGCAGCCAGTCCTGTGCGCCGGTTTCCCACATGGGCACTGCCCAAACGTACGAGGTGCCGGCGGCCTCGATGGCGATGACGACCAAGGGCAGGCCCTCATCGAACTCTTCGACGGTCAATCTCACCCGTCGGCGGCCGCCACCGCTCAAGCGCTCGATGTCGGAGCTCTCGAGCTCGGCATAGACCTTCCAGCCCGGCGGCGGTGTGGCGATGCCTGCTTCGGCGGCCGCCTGGACGGCCTCCTCGGGACTCACGAGTTCGGCATAGCGCGCCCGGTGGCAGTTGTGCATCAGAGCCACGTATGGGTTGCCGGCGAGCTTCGGGTACTGGGTTGCGTCAATGAACATGGTTCTCCTTTGAAAGTTGGCCTAGAGAACCGTGTAGCGACCCGCTTGCAGTCTGTCCTCGTCGCCCTGGGAGATAACGGCGCGCATAAGCGTTACATTTGCGGTACCAAACCCGCTGGACGCCCTCATGGAACGAAAAACAGAAACCCTCAACCTTCGGGTCTCGCCCGAGTTGAAGGAACTGATTCGCCTGGCCGCGGACCGCGAGCACCGAACATTGGCGAATTTCATCGAAGTGCTGGTTCGCAAGCACTGCGATGAGCATCGCATCCAGGTCCAGCTCAAGCAGCCGCAGAGCCGCTGAGCGACTGATACAGGGAGGGACAGTGGACGTCTTCGATTTCCGAGAACACCTAGTCGGCGAGTACGAGCAGTTCACGCGCAGCTTTACGCGCATACGGTCCGACGACATCAAGGCCTTCGTCGACCGCGAGTACGACAGCCAGCGCTACTGGCCGGAGCCACTCATCCAAATCAACCCGAACTACCGGTCGGGTGGGACGGTCGACGAGCTCGTCCAGGCTGGGCAGTTGAGCCCCGAGTGTTCGACCATCTTCCGTCTGGGCAAGTCGGCCAGTTCGGCTGGTGTGACGCTGCCCCTGCACAAGCATCAAGCCGAGGCCATCAGCTTGGCCGTGGCTGGGGAGAGCTACGTCCTGACCACTGGCACGGGCTCAGGCAAGTCCCTCAGCTATTTCATCCCTATCGTCGACGCCTGCCTCAAGGCGAAGAAGGCCGACCCGACGCCACGCACGCGCGCCATCGTCATCTATCCGATGAACGCTCTGGCGAACTCTCAGCTCGAGGAGTTGAAGAAGTTCCTCGGCTCGGACCCCGCTACCCGTGCAGTGACTTTCGGTCGGTACACCGGGCAGGAATCGGATGAGGAGCGCCAGGCGATGGCAGCGACCCCGCCGGACATCCTCCTGACCAACTTCATGATGCTCGAGCTGCTGATGACCCGGCAGAACGACATCGACAAGGCGGTGATGCGCAACGCCAAGGGCCTGCGCTTCTTGGTCCTTGACGAGCTGCACACCTACCGCGGCCGCCAAGGCGCCGACGTCGCGCTGCTGGTTCGTCGCGTACGCGAGGCCCTCTCCGAAGAGCTCATCTGCATCGGCACGTCGGCCACCATGGCTTCCGAAGGCACGCAGATGGAGCGCAACGCGGTGGTGGCGCGCGTGGCGCGGCGGCTGTTCGGCACGGCCATCGCCGACCGCAATGTCATCACGGAGACGCTGCGTCGCACAACGCCCGAGACTCAGACGCTCGAGACTGTTCGGAGCAAACTTGGGGATGCCATCCGTACTGGCGTGCCGACGGACCTCAGCTTCGATGCCATGGCCGCGCACCCGATGTCGGTCTGGGTGGAACTCACCCTAGGGCTGACCTACGAGGACGACAAGCCGCGTCGCGCACGTCCACGCACGCTGGCAGATGCTTCGCAACTGCTGCACGAGGCTTCTGGCGAATCCGTCGAAAGCTGTCTGGCCTACCTGCAGCAGTTCATGCTGCGCGCCTATGCGGTGACGGACGGCGCAGGCAAGAGCCTGTTCGCGTTCAAGCTGCACCAGTTCATCGCTGGCGGTGGCAAGGTCTACACGACGCTGGAAGCACCAGGCCACCGCGCCATCACGCTCGACGGCCAGCAGTTCGTCTCCGGTGACGACGAACGACGGCGGCGGTACTACCACGTGCACTTCTGCCGCGACTGCGGCCAGGAGTACATCCCTGTCTGGGACACCGACGGGCCCGAGGGCCGCGGCTTCGAAGTTCGCAGCATCGACGAGCGTCAGCATGACGACGAGGCGGTCAAGTTCGGATTCCTGATGCCGGATGGCCGTGGTCTGTGGGAGCCGGACGTTCTGGAGCGGTACCCGGAAACGTGGCTGGAAGAACGGGCTGATGGCGAATGGCGCATCAAGTCTGGCCAGCGCAAGTTCATGCCGCAAGCCGTTAAGGTCCGTCCCGACGGGGTCACGACGACCGATAAGGGGCTCCAGGCCTGGTTCATCCCTGGAGCCTTTCGCTTCTGCCTGGCTTGCGGCGTCTCGCACACCTCTTCAGGCAAGGATGCCTTGCGCCTCACGTCGCTGTCGGGCGAGGGCCGGAGCTCCGCCACCACGATGCTCACGCTGTCGGCGCTGCGTTACCTGTATGAGCAGGACCAGCAGCTCTCGGCGGAAGCCAAGAAGGTCCTGGGCTTTTCCGACAACCGGCAGGACGCCGCTCTGCAGGCCGGGCACTTCAACGACTTTCTGCAGGTGCTGCTGACCCGCGCCGCACTGCTGTCGGCCGTACAGAAGGGCGGTGGGCAAGCTCTGTCCGAGCGCGAGGTCGCCAATGCGGTCTTCGAAGCCCTGGGATTCCACCGTGACGACCCGGCCGTGCGCGCCGAGTACATGCAGCAGCCCGAGGTCAAGGGCAACACGCGCCGGCAGGTGCAGGAGGCCATGCGCGGCATTCTGGGCTACCGCACCTACTTCGACCTGCGACGTGGCTGGCGCTTCAACAACCCCAACCTAGAGCAGCTGGGCCTGGTCCGCATTGAGTACCAGGACATCGACGCCCTTGCGGCTGACGCCGCAGAGTGGGCCGAAGCACCTCAGGTACTCCAGGCGGCGACACCGGACGAGCGCGCCGTGGTGCTGCGCGCTCTATTCGAGTTCATGCGCCAGGGGCTTTGCATTGCCACGCGCTACCTCGACCGCACCGAGCTTGAGCAGTTGCGCACCCAGAGCTATGCCAACTTGCGCGAGCCATGGGGGTTCACCGAGGACGAGAGGCCCGTGCCGGCCCGTTGGTTCGTGACATCACGACCGCGCGACGAGACCGACCGCCGCGGTCGTCGGTTGCAGCTGGAGGACTTCCTGGTCATCGGCTCCAGTCGGTCGCGCCTTGGCAAGCTGCTTCGGCAAGGCAGCACCTGGGGCGGCGGCAACCCGTACTACAAGCACATCAACGACCAGACCTATCCGGACGTCATCGCGGCCTTGCTCAAGGCCGCCGAGTCCTACGGCCTAGTCAAGCACGAAGAGACCGACGTCGGTCTCACCGGCTGGCAGCTCAACGGCACCGCTCTGCTGTGGGGAACCGGCTCAGGCCAGAGCCAGCGCCAAGCCGAAGACAACGAGTTCTTCCGCGCCCTGTACCGCAACATCGCCGGGCTGCTGGCCAGTCCCGTGCACCAGCTCTTCGACTTCGAGGCGCGTGAGCACACGGCCCAGGTTGAGCAGGAGGACCGCTTAGAGCGCGAGGCCCGATTCCGCTACACGGACAAGGACCGCGACGAGTGGCGCAAGAAGAACGGCGTCGAGCTCGAATGGTTGCCGGTGCTGTTTTGCTCGCCGACGATGGAACTGGGCGTCGACATCTCGTCGCTGAACACCGTCTACATGCGCAACGTCCCGCCCACGCCGGCCAACTACGCCCAGCGCAGTGGCCGTGCCGGACGTGCTGGACAGCCGGCCCTGGTCATCACCTACTGCGCATCGCAGAGCCCGCACGACCAGTACTACTTCCGCGACCCAGTCCGCATGGTTCACGGACAGGTGAACGCGCCGACGCTGGACCTGGCCAACCTGGAGCTGGTCAAGAGCCACATGCACGCCATCTGGCTAGCCGAGACCGGCAAGCGGCTGGGCAACAGTGTTCGCGACCTGCTCGACATGAACGAGCCCGAGAAGCTGCCGGTCACCGAGGACATGGCTTCCGACCTCGACAAGCCCGACGCCAAGAAGCGCGCGCACCAGCGCGGCCTCAAGGTGCTGGGCATGCTGGCCGCAGAGCTCACGCCGCAAAACGCGCCCTGGTACAGCGAGCATTGGGCTGAGTCCGTCTTCCAGCGGGCGTACATCGAGTTCGATAGTGCGCTGCAGCGCTGGCGTGACCTGTACCGCGCGACAGCCCAGGCCATTGAGCTGAACTTCAAAATCGAGAACAACCCGGCGGCCAGCGAGCGCGAGCGCCGCGAGGCCCAGCAGCGCCACAACGAGGCTCGCAAGCAACGCGACCTCCTGCTGGCCGGCGACAGCGCCTTCAACTCGGACTTCTACACCTACCGTTACCTCGCGAGCCAGGGCTTCTTGCCGGGCTACAACTTCCCCCGCCTGCCGCTGCTGGCCTACCTACCCGCACGGCGTGGCTCCATTGGCCGCGAGAGCTTCTTGTCGCGCCCGCGCTTCCTGGCGCTGGGCGAGTTCGGCCCCTACAGCCTCATCTACCACGAGGGCAGCCAGTACCGCGTCACCAAGGCCCTGCTGACCATTACTGGCCAGGACCAGGTCACCGAAGGCGCAAAGCTGCCGACCGAAGTTGCACGCCTGTGTCCGGCATGCGGCTACGGCCACTTCCGTTCGCAGCGCGATGCTGACCGCTGCGTTTCCTGCAGCGCATCGCTGTCAGGTGCCCAGGAGGTCAAGAATCTCTACCGCATCGAAAACGTCTCGACCAAGCGCGCGGAGCGCATCACCGCCAATGAGGAAGAGCGGGTGCGTCAGGGATACGAGATGCAGACCACCCTTCAGTTTGCCGAGTCCGAGGGCAAACTGAACATGGTGACCACGGTCATCGAGGACGACGAGGGACCGCTGCTGGAGTTGCAGTACGGCCAGTCAGCAACCGTCTGGCGCATGAACTTCGGCTGGCGTCGCCGCAAGGAGAAGTCCATCCAGGGTTTCATGATGAACCCGGTCACCGGCCACTGGGTCGGCGGCGTTGACGACGGCAATGGGGAGACCGAGGCCGAGGGTGAGGCGCCTCCGGACAAGACCCCACCGCAGCGCATCGTGCCCTACGTCGAGGACCGTCGGAACATCCTCATCGTCCGGCCGCACTACAAGTTGGGCGAGCTTGCAGCCGAGACGCTGACCACCCTGCAGTACGCGCTCAAGCGCGGCATCGAGGCGGTCTATCAGCTCGAAGAGAGCGAGCTGATGGCCGAGCCACTGCCCACGCGCGACAACCGTCAGTCCATCCTGCTATTCGAAGCTGCCGAAGGCGGCGCTGGCGTGCTCACGCGCCTGGCCACGGAACCGCAAGCCCTGTCCGCCGTCGCGGCCAAGGCACTGGAGGTCATGCACTTCATGGCTCCGCCCGCAGGTCAGCCATGGACCCGCAAAAGGCTGACCGAAGAGTTGGACCACGATGGCAAGCCGCTGTGCGAGGCCGGGTGCTACCGCTGCCTACTGTCGTACTACAACCAGCCCGACCACACGCTCATCGACCGCAAGGACAAGGATGCCAGTGGCTTGCTGCTGGACATCCTCTGTCGCCTGACTGCCGCGCGGGCCCACCAGGGCACGCAAGGTCGCGGTCCCCGGGAGCACGACGCCGAGCTCGCCCGCACCGCCGGCAGCACGTTGGAGCAGGCTTGGCTGGACCACGTCAATGAGAACGGCTACCGCAAGCCTGACCGCGGCCAGCACACCGTCGCCGGTGTCAGTGCCTGCGCTGACTTCTTCTACGACGACCTGAACCTCGCCGTTTTCATCGACGGGCCTCATCATGAGACAGAGACCCAGCAGGTCGCGGACGCTGCCATCGACCGCGCCCTCGACGAACTGGGCTACCTGGTGGTGCGCTTCCCAAAGGAGCAGGCTCGCTGGCCCGACATCTTCAAGAACAACGCCGACCTCTTTGGTCCGGGCAAGGCCTGACAAAACATGAATGCTCCGACGCCGGAATTCCTTCCGGGCAGCCTGGTTGCGGCTCGTGGCCGCGAGTGGATAGTGCTACCCGAATCCGACACGCAAACCCTGCGCCTGCGGCCCCTGGGCGGCGGGGAGCGAGACGAGACGCTCATTTACCTGCCCCTCGAACGCCAGCCGGTCCAGCCGGCCACCTTTCCCTGGCCCTCCGTCGCCCAGGCTCGCAACCACTCGGCCAGTCAACTGCTTCTGGATGCCCTGCAGCTCAAGCTGCGCAGCGGCGCCGGCCCGTTCCGCAGCTTCGGCAACATCGCCGTCGAGCCGCGCGCATATCAGCTTGTGCCGCTGCTGATGGCGCTCAAGCAACCGACAGTACGCCTGCTGATTGCGGACGACGTCGGCATCGGCAAGACCATAGAAGGCGCGCTCATCGCCCGCGAGCTGCTCGACCGTGGCGAGGTCCAGCGGCTGGCGGTGCTCTGCCCGCCGCACCTGTGCGAGCAGTGGCAGCGCGAGTTGGCGGAGCGCTTCCACATCCAGGCCGTCGTCGTTCGCTCCAACACCGCCGACCGCTTGGAGCGCGACCTACCGCCCGGCACCTCGGTGTTCCACGCCCACGCCTACACCGTGGTGAGCCTGGACTACATCAAGTCCGAGCGGCGGCGCGAAGCCTTCCAGCGCTTCTGCCCCGAGTTCGTCATCGTTGACGAGGCCCACACCTGCACCCAAGCTGGCCAGGGCCGCCAACAGCGCTACCAGCTGCTCAAGGGCCTGGCGGCTGACGCGACGCGTCATCTGGTGTTGCTCACTGCCACGCCACACAGCGGCGACGAGGAGGCCTTCTTCAACCTGCTGGGACTGCTGCGGGATGACTTCACCGAGCTGAAAGACCTGTCCGCGGGCCAGCGCAGCGACCTGCGTGAAGACCTGTCTCGGCACTTTGTCCAGCGCCGCCGGCCTGACATCGCCGAGTGGCAGGACACCTCAATGTTCCCGGACCGCAAGTCGGCCGAAATCACCTACAAGCTCACCGGCGCCTGGGGCCAGCTCTTCAACGATGTGCTGGCCTATGCGCGGGAGTTGGTCGAACGCTCCGAAGGCCAGGCCCTGCGCGAACAGCGCATGAATTGGTGGGCTGCCCTGGCGTTGCTGCGCTGTATCTCGTCGTCCCCGGCCGCTGCCGTGAACGCGCTTCGCACCCGCCTTCACGGCGCTCTGGGCGAAGCAGGCCAGGCCGACGCCCCCTCCCTCGAGGAGTTCGAAGCCCAAGCCAGTGACCGCGTGCTGGATGGCACCGACGATGCCCTGTCCACCGACGACATCGAACCCGGCGCACAGACTGAAGACAGCCAGCGCCTGCAGGTCCTGATGGCCAGCGCCGCTGCCCTGGCCGGCCAGCAGAACGACCCTAAGCTCGCGAAGCTGCAGGAGCACGTTGCCTTGCTGCTGAAGGAAGGCTTCCAGCCCGTCGTTTTCTGCCGCTACATCGCCACGGCGCATTACCTGGCTGCGGCGCTGCAGGAGAAGTTCAGGTCCACCACCGTCAAGGCCGTGACGGGCGAATTGACGCCTGACGAACGGGAGGCCGCGGTCGACCAACTGGGTGAAAGCGAGTCACGCGTGTTGGTGGCCACGGACTGCCTGTCCGAGGGCATCAACCTGCAGGGCCTGTTCACCGCCGTCGTCCACTATGACCTGAGCTGGAACCCGACGCGCCACGAACAGCGCGAAGGCCGCGTGGACCGTTTCGGCCAGAAGGCCCGCGAAGTGCGCAGCACCATGTTGTACGGTGAGGACAACCCCGTCGACGGCGCTGTCCTGCAGGTCATCCTGCGCAAGGCAGAAAGCATCCGCAAAGAGCTCGGCGTTCTGGTGCCCATGCCCGACAACGAGGGCAAGCTCACCCAGGCGCTGATGAACGCCGTGCTGCTGCGCAAGGGGGCGATCAACGCCCAGTCGCAGCTGGACCTCTTCGGTGAGCCCGCCAAGGAAATCGACCTGGCCTGGCAGAGCGCCAAGGAGAAGGCAAAGCAGAACCGCAGCATCTTCGCCCAGCGTCGCCTGAAGCCGGAGGACGTGCTGCCCGAGTGGCGCAAGTCCGCTGCCGTGCTCGGTGGCGATGCCGAGGTCGAGCGCTTCGTCAGCCGTGCTGCAGCCCAGCTCGGCGCGCCGCTGCAGCCCACGTCCCACAAGTCCGGGCAGCACTTCAAGCTGCTGACCGAGCACCTGCCTCCTGCCGTGCGCGAGCGCCTCGCTGCAGAAGGCTTGGCCAATACCCTGCGCATCGACTTCCACCAACCCGCAGCGCAGGGTGCCACCTTCGTCCACCGCACTCATCCGCTGGTGTCCGTGCTGGCCGACACGCTGCTGGAGCAGGCACTCGACGAGGGCGCGCCTGCGGCCGAAGACACCGCGGTGGCCCGCGCCGGCGCCGCCTTCGTCCAGGGCGTGTCGCTCAAGACCACCGTATTGCTGCTGCGCATCCGCCACCAGCTCACCGTCACCCATGGCAGCCAGACGCGCCTGCTGATGTGCGAGGAAGCCGTCGCGGTGGCCGCCAGCGGCTCCGAGCCCTTCGCTGAACTTGCCCCTGACATGACCCGCCAACTGTTGGGAGCCGAAGCCACCCGCAACATGCCCGCGCCGCTGCGCGACCGCCAACTGCAGACGGCCCTCGATGCCTTACCCGACTGGCAACCCCAGCTGGAGGCGATGGCCAAGGCCCGCGCCCAGGCGCTGCTGGCTGACCATCGCCGGGTGCGCGAAGCCGCCGAGGGCCGCGGCAGCTATCAGGTCACGGCGAGCCTGCCTGTCGATGTGATGGGCCTTTACGTACTGCTGCCTGACGCTGCTTCGGGCGCTGGCACCGCCACAAACGCCATGGGAGCCTGACACCATGGCCAAAAAGCCCCTCCACCAGCTCGCATACCGCGCCATCCGCATTGAAGGCGGCCTCATCCCCGCCGAGGAATTGACGCGACTGACCCTGT
>CAYPUS010000001.1:20607-43160 GCA_964413815.1 uncultured Aquabacterium sp.
CATCCGTCCCATCGCCGGCACCCGCCCGCGCGGGCGAACCGCCGCAGAGGATGTGGAGAACCGCGAATCCCTGTTGGCCGACCCCAAGGCCACGGAACAGACCGAAGCCCACTACCGCATCGCCAAGGGCCTGAAGCTGCGCGACGAAATCGCGCGCGATTTCAAGATTGCGCTCACCCTCTGGCAAGACTTCCAGGCCCTGCGCCGGCGACAGGACGTGCAGGCCCACGACGTCACCGTGCGTGAATGGCTGCTGCCGCTGCTGCGCGACGTGCTGCACTTCCATGACGCTGCACGCTGCCCGGCCATCCAGCACGCTGGCCACCAGTACGCCATCGGCCACACTGGCAACGGTCGCCGCGTGCCGCTGGTCTTCGCCGGCTTCGACCAGGCGCTGGACAGCGCCGCCGAGCGCTTTGGTGAGACCAACCCCGACACCGGCAAGACCCGCCGCCGCAGCCCCTTCATGCTTGCGCAGGAGGCGCTGAACGCCAGCGATGCGACGCTCTGGGCCATCGTCAGCAACGGTCTGTCGCTGCGCATTCTGCGCGACAACGCCAGCCTCACCCGTCCGGCCTACATCGAGGTCGACCTCGAAGCCCTGTTCACCGAAGAGCTGCTGGCCGACTTCAGCGCCTTATGGCTGCTGGCCCATGCCTCGCGTTTCGGCACGGCCGAGACGCCGCCCACCGACTGCCCCTGGGAACGCTGGCGCGCCGCTGGCCAGCAAGCCGGCGTCACCGTGCGCGGCAAGCTGCGCTACCAGGTGGCCGAGGCATTACGCGCGCTCGGCACGGGCTTTCTCTCCCACCCCGCCAACAGCGCCCTGCGCGCCGCGCTTCAGAGCACCCAAGACGGCTACGACCGCCAGGCTTTCTTCGAAGAGCTGCTGCGGCTGGTCTACCGCCTCATCTTCCTGGCCACCGTGGAAGACCGCCGAGACCGCGGCACCGGCGAGCGCCTGGTCTTCGCCCCCGATGCCAGCGACGAGGCCAAGGCCCGCTACCTGGCAGGCTACTCGCTTACCTGGCTGCGCGACCGTGCTGTGCGCCGCAGCCAGCACGACCGCCATGCCGACCTCTGGCAGGCGCTGACCATCACATTTGGCTCGTTGGCCAATGGTCAGCCTGCCCTGGGCCTGCCCGCCCTGGGCGGCCTGTTTGATGCCGACCAGTGCCCGCGCCTGGACGCTGCTCAGCTGGACAACCGCCACCTGCTTGCCGCGGTGTTCCAGCTCGGCTGGTTCCGTGCCGACGATGGCCTCTCGCGCGTCAACTATCGCGACATGGGCCCCGAGGAGCTGGGCAGCGTCTATGAGAGCCTGCTGGAGCTGGTGCCCGACCTGCAGGGCCTGGCATCGCCCACCACGGCTCGTCTGGCCTTCGTCGGAGACGATGAGACCGATGCCAGCACCAAGGGCAACACCCGCAAGCTCACTGGCAGCTACTACACGCCGGACAGTCTGGTGCAGGAGCTCATCAAGAGCGCGCTGGAGCCGGTCATCGCGCAGACGGTGAAGGCTAACCCGGAGCAGCCAGTGCAGGCGCTGCTGGCGCTTACCGTGTGCGACCCCGCCTGCGGCAGCGGCCACTTCTTGTTGTCGGCTGCGCGGCGCTTGGCCGACGAGGTGGCGCTTCACCGCGCCGCGGCCGAACGAGAAGGTGGGGCTCCGACGCCGTCGGACTACCGCCACGCACTGCGCGACGTAGTGGGCCGCTGCATCTTCGGCGTGGACAAGAACTCCATGGCCATCCAGTTGGCCAAGACGGCGCTGTGGCTGGAGGCCTACTCGCCGGACCGGCCGCTGAGCTTCGTTGACCACCATCTGCGCGTAGGCGACGCCCTGCTGGGCGTGCTGGACCCCAAGGTGCTGGAAGACGGCATCCCCGATGAGGCCTACAACGCGCTTTCGGGCGACGACAAGGCGGTCGCCGCAGCATTGAAGAAGCAGAACAAGGAAGACCTGGAAAGCTGGCGCGCCATCTTGGGTGGCGACCTGCTGACCCAGGCCGCCACTGCACAGTCAGCCCTGCAAGTGGAACAGCTTGACGACGAGACCCCTGAGCACCTGACAGCCAAGCGCGCGGCCTTCCTGGTCGCAAAAAGGGAAGCGGAGCAAACGCCTTTGGCCCGGCTCGCCGACACCTACGTGGCGGCGTTCTTGGCCCGCAAGGCCGTGGGTGAAGAGGAGCGCGTGCCGCTTTCGGGCTACCTCTGGGGGCTGATGACCGAGCAGCAGGACCAATCACGCTACATCGGCCTGGAGGAGGCTGCGCGGGCGCTGTGCAGAGTGCACGGCGTCTTCCACTGGTGGCTCGCCTTCCCACAGGTTGCGCAGCGTGGTGGTTTCAACGTGATGCTGGGCAACCCCCCCTGGGAGCGCATCAAGCTTCAGGAGGAAGAGTTCTTTGCGACGCGCAGCCAGTTGGTGGCCAACGCCCGCCACAAGGCCGAGCGAGCGCAACGCATCCAGTGGCTGGCTGAAGGAACACTGCTACATCGTTTGGACCCTGAGCGTGAGCGCGCTGACGGCATCAGCCCGCCCAATCGGGCCGAGCAGCAGCTTTACGAAGACTTCATCCTTGCCCGACGTGGTGCGGAAGCTGCGAGCCTCTTTGCCCGTTCAGGTCGCCGATACGCGTTGACGGGGGTCGGAGACGTAAACACCTACGCGCTTTTCGCTGAGACGCTTTTGCAGGCGACGTCGCCAAGCGGCCGGGCCGGCTTCATTGTCCCGACAGGCATCGCGACAGACGACACCACGAAGCTCTACTTCGGGCACTTGGCCAGAGAGTCCCGCCTGGTCTCGCTGTTCAGCTTTTACGAGGTACGCCGCTGGTTTCCCGCCACGGACGACCGCAAGCCCTTCTGTCTGTTGACCATCGGAGAGTGCGAACAAGCGACCTTCGCCTACGACATCGACAGTTGGAAGACCTTCGCGCAGGAGGAGAAGCGGTACCGCTTGTCTTCAGCAGAGTTCAAAACGTTGAACCCAAACACGTTGACACTGCCGGTGTTTCGGAGCCAAAGGGACGCGGAGCTTGCCAAGAAGCTTTATCGAGTTGTGCCCGTACTTGTCGAAGAGACTCCCCGAGACAGCTCGGGCCGCCCGCTTCCCCCGAAAAATCCATGGGGGATTCGTTTTCTCTCGATGTTCCACATGTCGGGTGACAGCGACATCTTTCTTGACACGCCTGCATCGGACGACGGTTGGAACCGTGCGCCGCTTTACGAAGCGAAGATGGTCCATCAGTTTGACCATCGCTGGGGCAGCTACGCGGCGGCGTTGCCCGGGGAGGAGCCCGACCCCGAGGAAGTGACGCCAGAACAGAAGGCGGACCCGGACTTCGGCGTTCGACCGCGCTACTGGGTGGACGAGCGGCACGTGCTGGCGCGCATCGCCCGTGCACCCGATGGAGTCCGGAAGCACTGGTGGTCGCTGCACTTTGAGGCGGACCCGGCCAAGCACGCCGCTGCCATTGGAAAGCTCCAGTCTGCGCTGCTTGCATGGCTGGTCGGCGAGTTCTTCCTTCGAGCGCTCGGTGACGAGGTACTCGATGCACTGTCGCCGCAGCAGAACCATCGCATCGTTGCAGCCGTTGAGCGAACGCTGGAGACCGGCCACAAGGGCGCGTGGCGTCAACTACGAGAGCAAGGATGGACGACCCGCAAAGGCCTGAAGTCCATGCCCGCTTGGGGCAAGGACGTCGAAGACGCACGGCTGAGCGACGAAGAGATGGCAGCCTTGGAGCGGGCCCTGGCTTCGCCGTACCAAGCGCAGGTGGAGTTGCTCGACGGTTGGCTGGAACAGCGCAGCCCACGTTGGTTGATTGGCTGGCGCGACATCTGCCGGAGCACCGACTACCGGACCTTGATTTCTTCCGTCATTCCGCGCGCGGGTGTCGGCGACAAGTTCCTGCTGATGCGCTCGGCAGCGTCGGCGCCGCTGCAGGCTGCGCTGCTAGGTTGTCTCGATTCGTTGGTCTGCGACTTCATCGCGCGGCAAAAGGTCGGTGGCACCTCGTTCAAGTACTTCACGATGCGGCAGATTGCCGTCCTGTCGCCCGAGCAGTATTCGCCTGCGGACCTTGAGTTCATCGTGCCGCGCGTTCTCGAACTGACCTACACCACGCACGACATGCGCCCGTGGGCTGAGGACCTGGGCTACACGGGGGCTCCGTTCGCCTGGAACCCAGAGCGACGTGCGCAACTTCGAGCCGAGCTGGACGCCTACTACGCTCACCTCTATGGCCTCACGGCGGAAGAGCTCGAATACATCCTCGACCCAGCTGAGGTCATGGGTGCGGACTATCCGACCGAGACCTTCCGAGTTCTCAAGCGCAACGAGCTGCGCGAGTTCGGCGAATACCGCACCCAGCGGCTGGTGTTGGAGGCCTGGGCGCGCCAGGAGGTGATGTTGGGCCAGCGGGGCACACCGCCTCTGCCAGTTCAATACTCGCAGCAAGCCATGATTCGCAATGCCGAAGAAGGCAAGCTGGCGGGTCTGGTGACGGCATTGGTTGCTGAGCGGACGGAAGGCTGTTCGCTGGCGGACATCCAGTCAGCGGTGGCTGCGTTGGCAGCGGCTGGACACTACCTGCCCCCTGCGGACGGTGCACGCTTCAATGCCTTGCGGGCGACGCTCGGGATGGCCGACTTGAGCCCGCTGCTGGGCCGCGTCCTGCCCATCGTGCAGCGCCTCGTCGGCGTTGATGTGCTCGTGCGTTCAAGCCGGGGTGGTGAGGCCTTCTACACGCGAGGCGCAGGTGTGCCGCCTGGCGACGTCTTCCAGCTGCAAGAGCATCCTGAAGCCGCTCGGCTTCTGTGGCGAGCCGAAAGTCAGCGCGTGGCTGCAGACGTCGCGAACGGCGCGGCGCAACTGCCCAGCCCCCATGCCACCGGTACACAGTAAGAGGACGCCATGTCGACCTGGCTCAAGGCAAGTCAACCGGTCCGCACGCAGCCTCGGCTCTGGGTTGAAACGCTGTGGCTGGTCGAATCCCGTGAGCCGTTGGTGCTCACGCGCACCATCGACCTGCACGCCGGGCTGAACATCGTCTGGGCGAAGGAATCTGCCTCGAACGATGCGTCGGGGTTGGCCAGCGCAGGTCATGGCGTCGGCAAGACTTCGCTGTGCTTGTTGCTGAGGTACGTGCTGGGTGACGATGCGCCGGCCATTGCCACGCTGCGCAGCAAGGCCGCTAGCAGTTTCCCCAAAGGCGGAGTGGCGGCGAAGGTTCATGTGGATGGCGCCGTCTGGCTGGTCTTTCGGCCGTACGGCTTGTACAGCCACTCCCTGGCCGCCCAATGCGACGCCCTGGACCGGTTGTTCGCTGGCACCGCGCCGAACGACTTCGACGGTTATGGCCGCGCACTGGAGCAGTTCTCGATAGGGCGGCTTGCAGCGCGCTCCTTGCCCGGGACGAATCAGCCGCTCGAATGGCGCCATCTGCTGGCCTGGTGCATTCGGGAACAGCGAACCCGCTTCGACGGCTTCTACCACTGGCGCGAGGGGGAAGGCCTGGGCTTCAAGCGCTCAAGGCGAGACCCGCCGCTGCTGGTCGGCTCGGTGCTCGGCCTGGTTGACCAGGCGTTAGACCAGTTGCTGCGCAACATCGAGGCCAAGCAGAAGCAGGTCGACCAGTGCAAGGAGCGCATCCCCGAGCTCGAACGAGCACCGGCCTTCGCGCTGGCCCATGCTGACCGTCAACTGCGCTTGAAAGTGCGGGCGGAAGAAGACGAACCCGTCTTCGCAACCACTATTGGCGAATCGGTCGAGTCTCGTGTTCAGGCGGCGCTGCAGAAGGCCGAGTCGGACGAACGCGGATGGGAACGAGAGGCGGAGCAAGCCGACGAGGACCTAGTCAGGGAGCAGGTGCGCCTGAATGAGCTGACCAAAGCTCGGGACCTCGCGAAGGTCGAAAACGAGATTGCCAAGTCCCTGGTCGATGCGAAGCTAGAGGATTATGAGCGGCTGAGCAAAGTCCGTGACCGACTGGCAGGCCTGGAGGGGCGCTGCGAACCAGGGAACATCGAGTTCAGCGGTTGCGAGCACGTCCAGCAGAACAAGACCACCGTCAACGTAACCTGGTTCCAAGACGGCAAGCAGGCCAAGGCCGATGCTTCCTTGTTCGCTGCACGCCATCAAGCGAGTACGGTCGCGCTTGATAAGGCCGAGAAGGCGGTCTCAGACCAGGTGAAGCTCATCGCCAAGAAGAGGCCTGAACTTCACCGACTGCGCGTTCGCCTCGCCACGAGCGAAGCCTCGCGGACGTTCTTAAAGCAGGCCTGGGACGACCTTCAGTTGAAGCACACCCAACGGAACCAGGGCGGTGACACGGCCGAACTGGCCGAGGCGCGGAAGCAACTTCAGGAGTTCGAGTCAGCGCTGGAATCCCTTCGGGCGGCCGAGGTCAGCCAACGGTCTCGTCAGTCGTCGAGGGTCGACGCAATCAAGGCATTGACGGCCACCGTGTCGACCAGGCTCCTCGGCGCCGCAGGGCACGCCAGGTTCGTCCCGGGGCACGAGGTACGCCCCTTCGAAGTGGCGCGTGGCGGCGAGGCCTACCAAGTGCTGGAGGTGCTGCTCGGCGACATCGTCTGCCTGCTCGATTCCGCCGTGTCCGAGGCCAGTAACCACCCGGGTTTTCTGGTCCATGACTGCCCGAGAGAGGCGGACATGAGCGAGCTCCTGTACCGCGAGTTCTTCCTCGCGGCGGCCGAAGCTGCGGAACAGCTTGGCGGGAATGGCATGGCGCCGTTTCAGTTCATCGTCACGACGACCTCGGCACCGCCGGAAGAGCTGGGTGGGGCGCCGCACGTCGTCTTGGAGTTGGCGCCGGGGTCGGATGAGGCGCTGCTATTCAAGCGGCAGCTGGCACCCGAGCTGACGGGGTTTGATTTGGTTTGATGTCCCGTGCCCACGGGGGCTCGGGACACCGAGCGCAACAAGAACGAAGGGAGAGCTGAGTGTCTGTCGTCAAAGAAGAATATCAAGACCTCCCGCCAAGGGGCGAGAAGCTATGCGATGTCGTCGTGCTAGCCCAGGCATGGAAGAAGTCGCACACCTATATCCGTCGGCACAACTGGTATGCCGATGTTCTGGAACTGGATGCTTCGACCATCGACCTGGAGAACCATCTGGTTCGCTGGGCAGATGAGGTCTGCCAAGCCGAGTTTCGGCCGCAAGATTTGCTGCTGGTTCCCGCGCCCAAGAACGCGCGTTGGTTGTTTCGCCCGACCCCAACAATTACGTCACTTGACCAGTTGCTGGAGCTTGACCTCAACGACCTCGGCCCCGAGCCGACTTTTGACGACTGGACGCCGGGCGAACCGGCTCAGGCAGAAGCACTAGGTGGACAACCAGCACGCGAGCCCACCCGACTCAAGCTCCGGCCACTGGCTCACCTGTCCGTTCGTGACCAGACCTTGGCGACGGCGGTGATGATGTGCCTCGCGGAGGCTGTGGAGTCGGCGCAAGGCGATACGACCAGCACTGACATGGCAGCGATGCGCGCCCGCGGAGTGGTGAGCTACGGAAACCGCCTGCACTGCACATGGCTCGCAAATGCCGGGGTCAGGCCGCGTGCCCAGTTCTCCTGGGGCAACAGCCGCACGTATCGCCAGTACTTCCAAGACTATCGGACCTTCCTCGCGCGACCGCGCCGCGTGTGCGCCGAACTGACGGCGCAGTTGCCGCCCCGGCGGGAGCTGTTTGTGGTGTCGCTGGACATCAAATCGTTCTTCGACCATGTCGACCGCAACGCATTGCTCACCGAGTTAAAGGTCCTGGCGCTTGAGCACCAGACGGCGCATGGGCTATCTGGCTCGGCGGGTGCGGATGAGGCGTTCTGGGAGCGAACCGCGAGAATCTTTTCCTGGAATTGGCGCGACGAAGACCAGCAAGAGGCTGAGCTGATTCGCGGCGGAGAGCATCGAGCACTTGAACTTGGGTTGCCCCAGGGACTTGTCGCCTCGGGATTTCTCGCGAACGCCTATCTGGTTCGCTTCGACAGAGATATGCACACGTCTGCCGCCAGCGGTGCCGTGATGGGCGACGACGTCAGGTTGTTGGACTACTGCCGCTATGTCGACGACATGCGGCTCGTTGTCGAGGCCAAGAGTGGGCCTGGCGGGCTCGGCCAAGCCGCAGTGCTGGAGCATGTCAAACGCCATGTCACCGCAGCCCTGAAAGCGCATTGCGACCGCATTGGCGCCAGCAGCGCGCTCGAGCTGTCGCAGGACAAGTGCGTGGCCACCTCGTACCGCGCGATTTCTGCGCAGAGCCACGTGTCGGCCTTGATGGAGATGCTCAACGCCGAGCTGAGCGGGACTTTCGACCTGGAGTCCCTGGCGCAGGCCGCGGGTGGCCTTGACGGCCTCCTATGGGTGTCCGAGCAGATAGAAACCGCCGGCGACCCCACGCCATCTCGATTAGCGCTGGCCACGGTCGCGGTGCCCAACACGGACGTGCGTGACGACACCGTCAAGCGATTCGTCGCGACGCGCATTGCCCAACTAATGCGGCACCGGCTGGCGATGACGGACCTCGAAGGCCCTGCGGGCTCGACCGAAACCATCGGCGACCGGGTGACCCAGGGCGTGGTGCTGTCGCACGAGTTCGAGTCGACGGCCCGCAAGCTCATCAAGTGCTGGGCCGAGAACCCCGCATTGGTATTGCTGCTGCGCTGTGGGTTGGACTTGTTTCCGCATCCTCGCCTACTCAGTCCGGTGACCGAGGCGCTCAACATCAAGCTGTTCGACCTGGCGGCGGACCTAGACGTCGCCAAGCGCAGGCAAGTGCGCGTGGCGGAGTACGTCCTAGCCGACCTGTTGCGGGCAGGCGCGGTGGAGACCGGCTTCCGTGACCTGGAAGAGTACCCCGAGGGGGTGGACATCCCCGGCTACCGCGAAGACCTCGCGGGAATCGCACGCCGCGTTCTGACGGAGCGGCCGGCGTCGCCCTGGTACCTTCGCCAGCAGGCCCGTCTCTATCTGGCGTCCATAGGTGATGCGTCGCTCGCTGCGACGCTCGAAACTGCGCCCGAAGTGCAAGCGTACGCTGCGTTGCAACGCACGGCACTGTTCGAGCCTGCTCGGGGGGAGGAACTGAGAAACGCCATACCTCTGGCCATCGTGGCGCAGCAGCTGCAGCCGAATGCACGACGCTTTGGCGTGTGGTTGTCGGAAGGACTCCGGCGAACGGACGACGAAGGCGTCCGGCAGGACATTGTGCGCACCGTGGCGCTGAGTCGCCCAGACCTGCTCGTGGCAGCGTTGAACGGGCGACGGGCTTCCAACTGGCGCCAGTTCGTTCCGGCCGCGCTAGTACAGGCCAGCAAACGGCCGAGCAGTTCACGCAGGCACCCGGCGAAGCCGAAGGGCACTCAGACTCTCCTTCAGGTCATCAGCGAGGCGAACAATCTCTTCGACCAAGAGAACCCGCTGCTCATGCTCGCGGACGCCCTGCTACGCGCCCCCGCCGTGGAAGACAAGTTGTCAGCGGGACTCAGCGCTGCGGACATCGTGCTTCGATGCGAAGACTGGTCGAGGCTCGCGGAGCTACCTGAGCAGCCAGGCTTCTTGCGTGTGGAGTCGATTGCCAGCGACAGCGAGGTGAACCCGCTATATGCCAGCCCACCATGGGTGGCGCCCGGGAAGGCTTGGTTATACGGACTCGGCCGCATCCTTCGCTCCGCTCTGACGGGAGAGTTTGACTTCACGAGCCGTCGCTACCTTGTCACTGAGGAAGTTGGCCGCTATAGCGGCCTGCGCAGCACCTGGTTCAAGCGTCGCTTCGGTCTCCTGAACTCGGGGCGCGGTCTGCTGGACGAGCCAGGACCGGTGTCGCCATGGCTCTCCGGGCTGCTTTCTACGCTACTGCAATGGCCAGGCGTTGAGTTTCGTACGAGTGCGGCATCGGCAGCAGGCGACGTCAGGACGGCTGCCGAACTGCTTGCGATTGTTCAAGAGCGCATCGCGGTACAGCGGGGACTCTTCGGTCCCCGAAGCAAGACGCCGATGTACGTGGTGCCTGTTGACGACCATCAGCCCTTACAGGACCGACCACTGCGCGTGGCAATCGTTCAGCCAATGCGTCCTCGTCGCGACGAGTTCGATGACAAGGACCCGATGCACTGGACGCCAGGAACCTTGGCTGAGCATCGCCGACACCTCGCCGAGGTATGCCGACTGACGCATCAGAAGCTCAAGACCTGGGCATCCGCAAGCCCTGCGACGGCATCCGACGCTCCAGATGACCCGGTCGTCGACGTCATCCTGTTCCCTGAGCTGGCTGTGCATCCGGAGCACGCCTTCCTGCTTAGACGACTTTCAGACAAGGTACGAGCCAACATCTTCACCGGCTTGACGTTCCTCCAATCGCATAAGGCGGGCGGGGTCGTTAATCAGGGCCTGTGGCTGATTCGAACTGAGTCGCCGGGTCACGGACGGGCGTTCCAGTACGCCTGGCAAGGCAAGCTGCACCCGATGAAAGACGAGGTGAGGATGGGGGTGAAGGGTCACCGTCCGCATGTGACCTTGGTCGAGCTGCCGATTGGCGCCAAGTCTCGCACCCGCATCGCCGCAGCAATCTGCTATGACGCCACGGACCTGGACCTCGTGGCTGACCTTCGCGACCGGTCGGACATGTTCTTGGTCGCGGCTTTGAACCAAGACGTGCAAACGTTCGACAACATGGTGGCGGCATTGCACTTCCATATGTACCAGCCGGTGGTCCTTGCCAACTCCGGAGAGTTCGGCGGGTCGACGGCGCAGGTACCGCTGCCCAAGCACGAGCGACTCATCGCACATGTGCATGGGAATCAGCAAGTGGCTGTCAGTGTGTTTGAGGTCGACCCGTCTCTCTTTAAGTCCACATCCGCGGTTAAGGCACCCAAAGCACTGAAGGCGCCGCCCGCTGGCTACAAGGGACGCCCCAGGTGACTCGCGCAACGAATTAAAGAAGGAAGAGCACCGTGACTGACACGCTATTTAAAGAAGTCCACTACTCGTTGGGTGGCCTCATCAACGACATCGGTTTCGGTCGCATCGACCTGCCCGACCTCCAGCGACCCTTCGTATGGGTCAACGCCAAGGTCCGAGACCTGTTCGACTCGATGTACTGCGGCTACCCGGTCGGCTACTTCCTGTTCGGGCAGACCGGTGCCGAGGGCGTGGAAACCAAGGTCATAGGCGATGCCAACAAGCAAAAAGCGCCGTCGCTGCTCATCGTCGACGAGCAGCAGCGCCTGACGTCGCTGTATGCCGTCATCCGGCGCGAAGCCGTGCTGGGAGGGAACTTCGAGCGCGAGCACAGGCGCCCGCTCATCTCCGGCGTGATGCGGCGGGGCTACCTCAGGCGGGCCGGAACGGCAGCATGACTCCCCTCGACCGTCTGCGCATCGAGAAGGCCGCCGCGGACTGTGGGTTCGAGATGACACCGCTCGAGCGCGATGGCGGTCTGGAACTGCGCTCCGCGCGGTTCCCGGAGACATTGCTTGTGCAGCCGACCGCTGCGTCGACCCTGATGGTCAGTGCGTCCAGTGCAGGCCTGCTCGACGCGACCGACGGCGCCAGCATGCTGACAGTAGACGGCTTCGGGCCGCTCTACGACATTTTGCGTACCGCTGCTGCGCATGCCCGGACGCTGCCAAACCGCGTGGCCGATGCCTTTCGCCGAGACACCGCCGGCATGCCTCGTTCCACCGAGGCCGAGCGAGTTGTCGTGCAGCGCGTCGGCCAAAACCTTTTCCGAGCTGCTCTGCTGGACTACTGGCAGGGCCGCTGCTGCGTGTCCGGCCTCGCCGTTCCAGAGCTGCTGCGGGCGTCACACATCAAGCCTTGGGCAGCCTGCGACAACGACGACGACCGGTTGGATGTGTTCAATGGGCTGCTATTAGCGCCGCACATCGACGCCCTGTTCGACGGTGGATGGATATCGTTTTCGGATGACGGCCGGGTCATGATTTCGGAGGCACTTTCGGCTGACGCGGCTGCCCTTATGGCCGTCCGGCCCGAATGGGTGGTTGGCAACCTCCAGCCAGCGCATCGGCGCTACCTCGCGTTCCACAGGCAGCATGAGTTACGGAGAAAGGACTGAGAGGCGATGAGTGTCATCGAGCCGTTTTCATCGCAGCAGATAGAGGCCGTGTCACGCGTTCTGGCCGATACGAACGAGGGCCTGACCGGGTCCGAGATTGCTTTCATCCTTGGTGACGCAGGCATTCCGGACGTGGATGCTGCTAACACCAAGTGGAAGCGGCTCTATAACGCCATTGCTTCGATTCAAAACGACAAGGGCGTGGGCAACCATTTGCTGATGGTGGTGACGCGCGCGATGAACCCCGTCCGCTACACCAGTCGTCCCGATGACTTCGAACGCAGGCGGCAGAGTCTCAACGCAGTATTGGTGCTCGCCGGTTATGAGCTGCGCGACGACGGTAAGCTAATCCGTGTGCCGGTTGCCCGTACGGTGGATGAGGCCGTCACCCGCGCAAGTCGGATGTCCGCGGCGCTTATCGCGCGGGGTGTTCATTCAGACGTGTTGCTGTACTGTCGGGCCGAGTTGCTCGACCGGAACTACTTCCACGCGGTGTTCGAGGCAACCAAAAGCATCGCGGCCAAGATTCGCACGCTGTCCGGCTTGGACGGCGATGGCGCCGACTTGATTCAGCGGGCCTTCGGTGCCAACAAGGACGCCCCGCCGGTCCTGTCAATCAACAGCTTGGCCACGGAGACAGAACGAGGCGAACAGCGCGGCTTCGTCAACTTGCTTGTTGGCGTGTTTGGCACCGTGCGCAACCCACTCGCACACAGCCCGAAATACGAGTGGTCAATGTCTGAGCAGGATGCACTGGACATCCTCACCCTGGTATCGCTTGTGCACCGGAAGCTTGACAAGGCAAAGCGGACAGTTGCCTGACCTGAAAAGCGCACATCAAGCGCGGCCGTGAGCGCCAGGTTCAAGTTCACTTGCCCTCGGAGTCCACTCGTATGGATTCTGCGTGCGCGGACGGGTCGGGAACTGGCTCCGCGTGCGGCAGTTGCATGTCCCTCGCCAACACTGCGGCAAGCCGCTCTTCAGGAGTGTCACCGCCAGTCCAGAGTTCGGCTGCCGCCTCCAGGCGTCGATTGAACTCGTCAACGGTTGTCGGGGCGGCCTGCCGATATCCTGCCGCGCTGTCGAGGGACTGCTTCTCCGTCGGCGTCAGCCGAATCTTGTTTTGGTGCCTGAGCATGCCGCAACGCTCCTCGCGTGGTCTTGGATATCTGCAATATCGGCGCAATCCTTGCGCAACTTGAGTGTAGGGACCGTAGAAGATGTTCTCTGGTCCGCTGGCCCGGGGACCGTTGAGCGATGCGCAAAACGCCGCCGAGCGAGCTTGCCGAAACTGGCAGCCGACGCTACAATAGCGCTTGTCGTAAACGACGTCTGCAACGGACCGTCGCGACGGGTTTGACAAGCCCGAGCGAAGAGCAAAGCTCTCGCGGCAAGCAGCGATGCTGCTTGACCTTTTGACTGCACAATCAGATGCAGCCCCCTAGTCGGACTCAAGCCGACATCAAGAACATCGCCCGGCACGCTGACCATCGGTCACGCAGGCAGCGCCATTCCCAAACGGAACGCAGCGCGATGTTCTTTCCACAATCTGCCTCGAGCATCAGCCGGCATCCCCGCTAGCACCGGGCCCGGAGGCTGTCTCGATACCGTTCCGCCGGGAATGCGCGGATGCAGGTTTGACTTGCAGGCGGCAGCCACACGGTTGCTCGCCTGGCTTCGACGCCAGACGACCCGGTCGCCCAAGGCCGGGTGGGGAACAGGCTTCCCCGGGCCCCCAGCTGATGTTCATCGGCGAGGGTCAGCCCAACTTTCACCCGGTGCCCAGGCACCACCCCTACACATCGAATTGGCTGCGCCAAGGTGCGGCCGTGGAACACGCTCATGAAGAACAAGACCAAGACCAATGGGGCGAAGCAACAAGCCGCCAACCTGACCCTGCGTATGCGGGCGGAATGCGCGACAGACGCCCAAGTCGTCCGCGCGCTCTTCCTGCCCGGGCTGGTGATGTGGCAGGAATCCCAGATGCCGACACGGCATGAGGGCAGAACACACCTCCTGCCAGGTACAGAAGTCACCTTCACACTCACGAATACTGGCCCGACTCACGGAGAGGCGGTCTGGCTCATCGACCACCTTCTCAATTGTCACGTCATCGCCGAGACCCTGATGCCGGCAGCCCGCTACACGGGCGAGCGCAAGTCCCGACGCCGGTTTGCGGCTCCCGCGAAACAGCCCTCACCCGAGGTCGTCGAGCAGGCTGTGGCCGCGCTAGAACGTCGCTTGACGACCCTGGCCATGGAGGACCGCCGCGCGGCTTTCAGTGCCGAGCAGCTGAAGCACTGCAACACCAGTCCGCTTGCCTCCACCGTATTGGCCAGCGAAAACGAGCCGGGCTGGGTCTTCATCGTCGAACATGAAGCGACCGATTTCGCCAGCGTGCACGCGGCCAGAGCGATGAGCCAGGACTTGGACGAACTCGTCTGCGGTCGTCCCCATCCCGAGGCCCGAGCCTTCACTTTGGCGTCTTGAGGCGTCTCCCCTGTGCGCCGTCGATACCGAGCAGAGCATCGGTCGACGACGCCCCATCTATCCCTTCATCCAAGTATCAGGCCCTCAGAGACCTGGACTCGAAAGACATCACCATGTTTGAAATCGACACCATCACCAACCGCGTCCTCAACACCACCATCGCCGACTCCGACGGCGGCCGCTACTGGGTCGGCCAAGTGGCACTGGCGCTCGAGCCCAAGAGCACAGCCCTCGTGCTGCCTCCGGAGCTGAGCGCTGCTTACGCAGCGTTCTGCCCCGCAGCTGTGCTGGTCGAGGCGTACCACGCAGCGCAGACGCCACTCTTCCGGCTGTTCATCGCCGAAGCGCTTCGGCAGGAGGTCGAACTTCCGGATGTTGCCCGCCAGCTTGGCGTCACCGTTGGCTACCTTCGCCAGCTTGAGAAGGGGGTTCGTCGGTTCGACCAAATCTCGGATGACTTTGCGCTGTCCGTCAGCAAAGTACTGTGCGTTCCGCGGCTGCTGGTGCTCTACATCGCCGGCCGCTTGAGCGAGGAGGACTTCACCGAGTTGGACAGCATCGGAATCACGGCGGCCAATCATCTGGCCGACTTGGCGGACCAGGTTCAACGGATGGCCAAGGACGTCATCGTGACTGCCATGAAGCGCATCGAGATGGAAGAGCGCAAGAATGCTGACCACCGCCGGCTCACTGCAGCAGGCGCCATGCAGTTGTTGGACGAGTACGAACCGGCGAGGCCGACTTACACGGCCAGCCTCGGAGCAGGCTCGAAGGAGTTGCTCGACATTCTGCGCAGTTACGCGGAGGAGGCGCAGGTCTAGCCTCCTTCCGCTGTACGCCCCCGATTACGTCGACGAAGGCGGCTGTCGCTGGCTCTTTTGCGAGATGCAGTTGGGGGCGTCTCGCTCAAGCGAAGCCATCGGCAGGTCAGCGTTGCGCCCAGTTCAGCAGCAGGTCCTGCGAATTGGCTTCGACATCGATTCGCTTGTGGAACTTGCGTAGGTCGTTGCCGCGCAGGAACTGCTTATGCACCTCGAGCTTGGGCACAGCAGGGTCGACAACGACCTCGCTTTCGAAGGCGAACAATCCCAGAACTGCATCCTTACGAATAGTCGCCGTGATGAAGCCCGGGATTTCCTTCTTCGAATGGCAGTTCAGCGCCGCGAATCGCAGCGGCTCCTCAATATCGCGGGTCCAGGAGAATCCGTCCTCGAAGTGGTCGATGCCCGTGGACACGCCCCGGTAGACAGTGAACGTCTCCGGCAGGCTTTCGTACAGCGCGTTCATGTCCTCATCGTCGCTGGAGGAAAGCGCAAGGAGGGTATGGCGGTCCGCGGCCTGGAACATCTCCCTGACTTGAGCGGCAGTGAGGACGACACAGGCCATCATGCCGCGCGCGCCCGACTGCCATGCGACCGACAGCACTGCAGCCCAGACCTTGCTGGAAATCCGACCAGCCTTGTACTCGGCCCACATGTACATGGCGTACTCAAACACGAGGGCGATGTTGAACTTCTTCCATTGCTCGTAGGTCCGGAAGTACATCCCAGAGAAGGTCTCGACCTCTTCGTCCCGCGCGTAGGGCGCCAGGTTGCGCTCAACAACTTCCAGCGCGTTCCCATAGGGAGGCTGCGCAGGGTCGGCGATGCGCACGAGCCACGTATCCGTGTCGATGGTCTCGGTGGTGTTGCGGGCGCGGCCGGTCTCCCGGTCAACAAGGGTGGCGCGATAGGCGAACTTCAAGGTCTGCTCCGTTGGTCAACTGGGCGAAAGCACGACCTTCCCCCTCGCAAGGCGCCAGATGGTCAGGTCTACACGAATGGCATCGGGCGCAACTTCATCGCCTCGTCTTCGTTATCGGCTGCGCGCACGGCTTCTTGAGCGCCGGGCTACCGTTCTCACTCCCTGCGTTACCCGACCATTGCGCCGCCATCGGTTGGTACCTGTGCATCGTGTAATCTGCAGTCTGGTGCCCGTCGCGCGCCTTCCGTCCGCATCGGAGAAGCAGCCACAGCGACATGCCTTGAACCTGATTGACGACCCGGACACCTCTTCGCAGGCGCTGGGCGAGCGGACCGTCTTCATCGATGCCTGCCAGGAGAGACCGTGTCTGATACCTCCCAGTACACCCCCAGCCCGGCCTTCGACCGGGCGGCGCAGGCGCTCGACCTTGGAGTCGAGTCGTTCTGGTTCAACCAGCGGCCGGCCGCGCAGGCCGAGCGCCTCGAAGCCCGCATCAAGCTGGCGGCCAAGCTGCTCGGCAAGGTGGCCGACATCAAGCACGGCCAGGCGCTCGACGCGGTGGCCCAAGCGCTGCGCTTCCCTGCGTGGCATCACTTGTCAGCGCACCTGGGCCGCGCCACTGACTTCAGGCCGGGTCCGCTGCCCCGAGGTTGGCTGGACGCCCTGAGCGCTGCCATCGTCCTGGCGGTGACGCCGGAGGACGACGTGACGCTGCCCGCGGTGCAGCTCGATGCTCTCGAGGCCCTCGGCGAAACACTGGCCATGCTGACCGACACGCCCAAGCAGCAGGTGCTCGACGGCGTATCGGCGGTGCTGTGCGGTGGCCGCAGCTGGCGCGAGGTGCGGGACCGGAATCCTTTGAACGCGAGCGCGCCGCTGTACCGCTTCGTGGTCCACGAGCAGGATGCCGAGGGCGGCACGGGCGGCCTCTTCGAGGAAAGCCCGGCCTGCCGTCAGCTTGTCGAGCAGTTGGACAACGCCTGGCAAGGCTACGACGGCTTCACCAAGCCGCAGCAGAAACGCGCGCGGGGCTGGGTGGAATCGGCCCTGGCGCTTCAGCCTGCCTTCCTGGAAGCCGGGCTCGCCTTGGCCTGGATGGAGCGTGACGCCGACCCGAAACAGGCCCTGGCGACCGCAACCGCCACGCTTCGCCAGGCCGAGGCGCTCATCCCCAAGGGCTTTAAGGGCCGAATCCTCTGGGGCCACTTGGGCAACCGCTTCTACCACCGGCTGCTGTGGTTGCAGCTGCAACTGAACCACGAGCAGGGGCGTCCGGATGCCGCGGCCCGCATCGCGCGCAAGCTTTTGCGGCTGAACCCGGGCGACAACCTCGGGGTGCGGTACGTGCTGCCACTGCTGCTGGAGGGGGGCGAGATGGCAGCCGCACGACGCGCCCTGAAGGCAGTCGCGGACGAGCACGGGCTCACCGCCGCGGCGACGCGGGCCTTCGTCGCCTTCGCCGAGGAGAACCCTGCCGAGTTCCGCCGCGAATTGGCGACGGCACTGTTCACGCTGCCGGTCCTGCGTGCCTTCCTGCTCAACGACGGCAAGGCACTGCCGCCAGGGGAGTCGGGCTACCGGATGGTGCAGCCGGACATGGAGACCTTCTCGGAGTTCGCTTGGCCCAGCTACTGCATGGTGCCAGGGCTGCGTGGTGCCTGTATCGCCTTCCTGGCGGAGCCGGCCGTGCGAGAGGCCGAGCGCGAACTGCGCAGCTATTGGGCCGGCTGCTGGGAGGCTCGGCGTCAGCCCGGGACCACGCCAACCGGCTCGGCGGAGGGCTGGCGGCACCTGCTAGCCGACTGCATCGAGCGCATAGCGCCGGCACCTGCCGCCCGCAAGCGTCAACGCTGAACGCACGCCAGGCGGTGCATGCGTCAGCTGCCGATGGGTCCTGCTGCAGTCCCCGCAGGGCCCCTCGCCCCCCTCAGAACTGTTCAAGACTTGAGCAGCTTGGCGTCCCTACGGTGTCTTCTACGGTTCACGCCGTTAGTGGCAAATTAGTGGCACGAGGCCCTTCTTGCCACTAACGGAAGCTGCGCGCAGGTGAGCGCAGACGCGCGCAAGTTGTTGATTTACAATGACCCGTCCCCACCGTGGAGCGCGGTCTGGGGCTTGGTTACCCCGTTCGGGACGTAGAGGCCGGAGGTTCGAATCCTCTCACCCCGACCAGGACACACCAAAAAGCCCAAGTGCATCAAGCGCTTGGGCTTTTTGCTTCTGGCGCGCCCGGTTCGCCAAGCATGGCGAAGGCGGCGGAGGCACCCGATTAGAATCGCGGACTCCACACCCAGCCCCACCCCTAGCCGGAAGTCCACTTGGCCCTCGCACGCAACATCGGTCTGAACCTGATCGGGCAAGGCGCGCCACTGCTGGCTGCGGCCTTCTGCATCCCGATGCTCATCCAGCATCTGGGCACCGACCGCTTCGGCGTGCTGACCATCGCGTGGATGGTCATCGGCTACTTCAGTCTCTTCGACCTCGGTCTGGGCCGCGCGCTGACCCACGCGATCTCGGAAAAGCTCGCGCGCCACGAGGAGGCCTACATCCCCGCAGTGGCCTGGACCTCGATGGCGCTGATGACGGTGCTGGGCCTGATCGCGGGCGTGGCCATCGTGCTGGGCCGCGATGCCATGGTCACCCATGTGCTCAAGGTCCCCGAGGTCTATCGCGAGGAAACCATCGCTTCCTTCGTGCTGCTGGGCGCGGCCGTGCCGCTGGTCATCGTCACCACCGGCTTGCGCGGCATCCTGGAGGCCTACCAGCGCTTCGATCTGGTCAACATCGTGCGCATCCCCATGGGGGTGCTGACCTTCGCCGGCCCCTTGCTGGTCGTGCCCTGGAGCGTGCGGCTGGATGCGGTGGTGGCGGTGCTGGTGGCAGGGCGCTTTTTGACCATGCTCTGGCATGCGGTGTTGGTGGACCGCGCGGTGCCGGCCATCCGCCGCCATGTGCACTTCGATGCCGCGCAGGTGCGGCCCTTGCTGCGTTTCGGCGGCTGGATGACCGTCTCCAACGTCATCTCACCGCTGATGCTCTACATGGACCGCTTCTTCATCAGCGCCATCGTGGGCCTGGGCGCCGTCGTCTATTACACGACGCCCTACGAGGCGGTCTACCGCATCAGCGTGATCCCCGAAGCGGTGTTCGGGGTGCTCTTTCCGCTGATGACGGCCCAGCTTGCCGCCAACCGCGACGCGGGCGATGAGCTGTTTGCCACCGGCATCAAGATCATGGCGGGCGTGATGTTCCCTGCCATCCTGACGATGGTGATGCTGGCCGGGCCCTTCCTCGCATGGTGGCTCGATGCGCGCTTTGTCGAGCACAGCACGCTGGTCACCCAGCTGCTGGCCATCGGCATTTTCGTCAACAGCATGGCGCGCGTGCCCTACAACCTGATCCAGGCCGCGGGCCGCGCCGATTTGACGGGCAAGGCCCATATGCTGGAGTTTCCGCTGTATGTCGGCGCGCTGGTGCTGGGCCTGCATGCCTTCGGCATCGAGGGGGCGGCGGCGGTGTGGGGCCTGCGCATGGCGCTCGACCTGGGGCTGCTGACGATCATCGCCAAGCGCTCGGTCAAGTTGCGGCACACGGGGCGCTCGATGCTGCTGGTGGCGGTGCTGACGGTCTGCCTGCTGTTGGCCACGCAGTTCCAGGGTGGCTTGTGGGCCACGCTGGGCTGCAATGCGGTCGTGGTGCTGGCCTATCTTGGCGTTTTCTACCGATGGATCCTGGCGCAGCCGGAGCGGGACCGCCTGCGTCAGGCTTTGGGCCAGCGTTTCGCGCCTCGTCGGGTTTGAGCCTGAGCTGATCAACGCGCCTGGTCGGCAATGAGCCGGCCCAGGTCGATGTGGGTGCCCAGGGCACGGCTTCCTGCATGGCTGAGGTGGTCGGCATCGCGGTACAAAGGTTGGCCATCAAGGATGGCCTGGCAGTGCCCGCCGTGGCAGGTGAAATCGGCCAGCCACAGCACCGGCGTGCGGGTGGCCTGGCCCGCGCCGCGCAGCATGGCGCGCACCTGCGCATGGCGCAGTTCGTGGGCGGATTGGTCGAAGCGGCACTGCGCATCCAGCGAGGGCGTCACCGTCCACAGACCCAGCATGCGGCGCTCCGCGCACAGGCCCAGGTTCACCTCCGGGCCGACCGATGGGGGCGAGGACACGAGGATCACTTTTTTGCCCAGGCGGTGCACGCGTGCGATGGTCTCGCTCAAGGAGTTCGACAACATCTGCGCATCGGGCCGGATCCGCTGGCCGCGGGCATCGAAGATCGGGTCGCTCAGCAGGTAGTCCCAGCGTGCGGCGATCACCACGTAGGTGATGCGCCTTGATTGCGCCAGATGCGCGAGCACGGCCTCGTTGAAGGCCATGCAGCCGCGTGCCCGGCTCGCCGCTTCGTGCGGCATGCGGCGGGCCATGTCCGGCAATGGCGCGCAGGCGCTGCGGGTGGCCTGCAGGATGCCGCCCTTGGGCGCCGAGGCCAGCAGGGCGGGCACCAGGTGCATGGCATGGCTGTCGCCCCACAGCAAGGTGCGGGGGCGGGCGGCGCTGGCGCATTCGGTGCGGGGCTTGAAGGCGCCGTCCTGGTCGCAGACCCGCGCGAAACCGTAGTTGGGCCGAAGCGCCTGCTGCCAGTCAATGGTCTGGCCTTCGCCCGTCGGGGCCTGAAGCCGCACCCACACCAGGCCAGATGCGGCCAGCAAGGGCACGGCCAGCCACATCAGCCGCAGCGCGAGCGCCTGGGCGGTCTCGATGCGGCGCATGGGCTGCTCCACCCATTTGTAAGACAGATGGGCCAGCAAGAAGGACAGAAGCAGCAAGACCAGATGAACCCCGGCCGGCACCCCTGCGAGCCAGACGCTGCGGGCCAGCGCCAGCAGGGGCCAGTGCACCAAGTAGAGTGAATATGACCGGTCGCCGACCCACTGCAGCGGCCGCATCCCGATGTGCCGGGATCCCAGCGCCGCCGACGGTGAAACGATGAGCAAGGCGGTGGCCAGGCACACCAGCAAGGCATCGCCCCGCGGGTGCACGGGGTCTGTCCCCACCGTCAGGCACAGGGCCAGCAAGGGCAGGGCGATCCAGGCGGAATCGAAGGGCAGGCGCAGGCGTTCAGCCAAGCGCCGCAGCGCTGGCAATGCACACGCCGAGCCGATCAGCAGTTCCCAGGCGCGGGTGTGCAGCAGGTAGAAAGTGCCTTCCGGGTCCTTGGGCAGCCACCACCAACAGGCCGCCATGCTGGCCAACAGCAGCCCGATCAAAATCGCGCCACGCCCGCGCGCGCCACCGAGCTTGCTGGCCAGCATCAACACCGCGGGCAGCAGGAAGTAGAACTGTTCTTCCAGCGCCAGCGACCAGGTGTGCAGCAAGGGCTTGAGCGCCGCCTGGCCATCGAAGTAGCCGCTTT
Organism: uncultured Aquabacterium sp.; assembly: GCA_964413815.1. Taxonomy (GTDB): domain Bacteria; phylum Pseudomonadota; class Gammaproteobacteria; order Burkholderiales; family Burkholderiaceae_C; genus Aquabacterium. The sequence goes on from CAYPUS010000001.1 coordinate 42,347, forward strand.
GCCGCCACAGCACGATGTTCGCGCTGAAGCTGGCCGCACCGGCCAGTTGCGCCGCGTAGTCCGCCAGCAGCGAAGGGGTCAGCACGAAGGGCGTGGCCAGCGTCGTGAGCAGCAGCGTGGCGAAGGCGGCAGGCAGCAGGCGGCGCGCGCGGCGCAGGTAGAAGTGGGCCGGGCGAAAGCGCCCCGCGTCCATCTCGCCCAGGATCACCCCGCCCATCAGATAGCCGGAGATGACAAAGAAGATGTCGACGCCCAGAAAGCCCTGGGGCAGCCCCGGCACGCCGAAGTGATAGACCAGGACCGACAGGACCGCCACGGCCCGCAGGACCTGGATGTCCGTTCGCAATCCTTGCATGCCGGTGATTATCCGGTGTGGTGGTTTGCGCGGACTTTGCGCTGACAATGGTGCGCCTCAACCGCCATGCCGATGCGATGCCGCCACCCCATGCCGATGTGCAGCCAGTCAGCCTGCGCCAGGCCCTGCCCTTCTGGCTGAAGCTGGGCTTCATCGGTTTCGGCGGGCCGGCCGGGCAGATCGCCATCATGCACACCGAGCTGGTCGAGCGCCGCCGCTGGATCAGCGAGAAGCGCTTCCTGCACGCGCTGAACTACTGCATGGTGCTGCCCGGGCCCGAGGCCCAGCAACTGGCCACCTACATCGGCTGGCTGATGCACCGCACCCCTGGCGGCCTCGCGGCAGGCGCCTTGTTCGTGCTGCCCTCGCTGCTCATCCTGATCGCGCTGTCATGGCTTTACATCGCCTATGGCAGCCTGCCCGTGGTGGCCGGGCTGTTCTACGGCATCAAGCCGGCGG
>CAYPUS010000002.1:0-19249 GCA_964413815.1 uncultured Aquabacterium sp.
TGGGCAGCGAGGGTGAGCGCCACTGGTTGTTCTGGTATGGCCTGATCGCGCCCATGGGCGGCTGGGCCTCCTTGGCGCCGAAGATGTAGCGGTCGGACAGCCAGGTCCAGTATTGCGTGGCGCGCTGCGAGAGGTTGGGCAGCTCCAGCACATCGCACAGCACGAAGTAGCCGTCGTAGCGCATCAAGGGGTTGCCATTGACCATCAGGGTCGAGACACCGGCGATCAGCACGACGTTGAAGGCGGCCGCCTTGACCAGGCCAGGCTCGGCCATCAGCCACACATACAGGGCCAGCGCACCGATCAGCAACTCGGCCATGATGCCGGCCGCCGCCACCGCCGCGCGCGCCCACTTCGATGGAAAGCGGTAGGACGAGGTGGCATCCACATAAGGCACGGGCGTGAAGAGCACCAGCATCAGGCCGATCTCGCGCACGGTGCCGCCCCAGGCCTTGACCGCCACGCCATGCGCCCATTCGTGCACGGCCTTGACCAAGGGGTAGATGAACCACAGCAACAGCAGGTTATGTGCGGACAGCACCCGGTCGGACAGGTTGTTGGTCAGATCGGGCCAATGGCGCCAGGCCAGCAAGGTGGCCGGCGCGATCACGGCCAGCCACACGGCCAGCATGCCCCATGAAAACAGCCGATGCGCCAGGCCGGTCTGCCGCGAGAACCAGGCATCCGGGTAGAACAGCGGCAGCTTCAGGCTCATGGGGTTGAGCATGCTTTGCTTCAGGCGCGCCTTGCGCTGCTTGTCGTGGCGCTGGAAGACCTCGGCGGCATCGGCCGGCACCTGCGTCTGCAGCAGGTCGTTGGCATAGAGCTGGCCGAGCAGCTGCACCAGCTCGTTCTGGCCGATGGGCTCGGGCTCGGCGGCGCCGGGTGCGGCTGGCAACGCGCAGGCGGCGTCCCAGACTTCGTCGAGCGTGCGCTGACCATCGAGCAGCTGGATCACGCGCCACAGCTGCGGGGTGATGCGCACGAAGCGCTGACTGACCGGCTCATGCAGCAACACCCAGGCACGGCCTCGCAGTTGCCGGGGCAGGGTCTGCACGCCTTCCTTCAAGCGCGGGCGCAGCTTGCGCACGGCGTGCCAGTGCTGGGACAGCAGAGCGTGCATCACGACCTCGCCGCCACCTTCACCACAGCGCCCACAGCTTCAGGCGCAACCAGTCGACCAGCGGACGGGTCCACAGCGTGATCAGATTGGTCTCGCCCACGACGATCTTGCCGACGCCTTGCATGCCGGGGCTCAGGGCAGGCACGTCGCCGAGCCATTCGGCCTCGACACGGAAACCATTGACGCCATCGGCCACGCTGGCCATGGCGGTGACACGGTTGACGCGCAGCGCATGGCTGCGGTCGGGCTGGCCGGTCAGGCGCAACTGCCCCGTCTGGCCCTGCCTGACGCGGGCGATGTCGCTGTCGGCCACGTGCAGCACGACCCGAAAGCCCTGTTCGGCGGCGATCTCGAACAGCTCGGTGCCGTTGTCGATGGGCGCGCCGATCTGCTGTGACCAGTCGCCGGCCACGACCAGGCCGTCCATGGGCGCGCGCAGCACCGCGCGCTCGATGCGCGATTCGACCAGGGCCAGCTGGGCCTGCGCCTGCCGCAGTTCGGCGGCGGCCTGGCTGCTGGCGGCGGCCTCGCGCTGGCCCATGGCCTGGCGCAGACGGCCCTCGGCCTGCTCGTGCGCGCTGCGCTGGCGGGCTTGTTCCAGCAGCAGCTCGCGGTCGTCCAGGCGTGCGAGTTCCTGGCCGGCCTGCACACGGTCGCCGGGACGCACCGACGCCTTGGCCACGAAGCCCTGGAAGGGCGCGGTGACCACCTGGCGCACGCGCCCTTCGATCACCAGATTGGCCTTGACCTGGTCGTCCACCGGCCACAGCGTCAAGCAGCCCAGCAGCAGGGCCAGCGCCACGGCGCCGACCTTCCAGGTCAGGTGGCCTTGTTCCGTCAGCTTGCGTTGACCGTCCCGCAAGGTTTGCCAGGCGTGCCGCCACAGCGGGCGCTCGGCCTCGCGCCAGCGCCGCAGAGCCGGCTCACCCAGCGCGGCCGAGGCGCGCAGCACATCGCACACCGCGGGCGATGGGGCGGCCTCGCTGCCCCGCGCCACCATCACGGCGACGACTTCGCCGTCCTGCATCAAGGGCATGGCCCAGCTCATGCCGACGCACTGCTCCTGCGTTTCCAGGGTGGCGCGCGCGGCCAGATCAAGTTCGTCCTGCAACACCGGCGAGCCATGTTCGGCCCAGGCGGTGTCCGCTGAAGCCCACCACTTGGGCACGCTGCGGTGCACCGAGAACAGGCTCAGGCTCAGCGCCGCATCAGCGGGGCTGCCTTCGGCCCGGGCCCAGGCGGCGCTGCGGTTGACCCACTCCTGGACGGCGGCGCGGGCCTTGTCCTGCGAAAGCACATGGCCCAGGAGTTCCAGCAGCCGCGCGGCACGTGCACCCCGCACGAGCGCATCGCTGGTGACCGAGTACTGCAACCAGCCCAGCGACAGCTGGATCAACTGGATGATCTTGTCGTTGTGGGGCGGCGCGATCAGGCAGCCCAGCACCGTGCGCTGCGCGCCCTCGCCACCCATGTTGATCGCCATCACCAGATCCGGGCCATGACGGCCCAGGGCGACGGGCTGCTGGGGCGACAGGCGCGCCTGCAGGCCTTGCCAGACCTCGGCCAGACTGGGCATGGGGACCGGCTGGGGGCCGCTGCGAGGCACCTGTGGCGGCACAGTTTGGGCGGGGATGGCCTGGGCTTCCTGCCGGCCGGCCAGAGCGGTTTCCGCGAAGGGCCGCCCACCCCAGGGCGCCAGGTTCACATAGGCGAGATCACGGCAGACCACGCCGACTTGCTGCAACCGGTCGCACCAGGCCTTGAGTTCGGGCGGCAGGGGCAGCAGGGCCATGGGTTGCGGTGCAGGACCTTGTTGTGGCGCCCCGGGCCCCATGCTTTGCGGCGGCAGGTCCCGGCCGGCGTCGGCCGGCGCATCCGCGCGTGCATCGGCCGGGCTCATCGCAGCGCTCCACTGGCCAGGGTCATGCCAGCGTCGGCTTCAGACAGGGGCTGCATCTGGCCATCGATGCGCGCCAGGTCCTTGTCGCTGACCAGGCCCGTGGCGGCCCGCAGCTTGATGTAGCCGGCCCAGGCATCGTGCCAGGCGCGGGCCTTGTCACGCCGGGTCTGATAGAGCGAGGACTGCGCATTGAGCACATCCGCATTGATGCGCACGCCCACTTCGTAGCCGCGCCTGTTGGCCTTGAGGGCCGTCTCGGCGGACTTCTCTGCGGCCTGCAGGCCATTGAACTGGGCGATGGCCTGCAAGGTGGCGTAAAAGGCCTGACGCACCGACATGCCCACGCTGCGGCGCGCGGCTTCGACATCGGCGTAGGCCTTGTCCTGCAGGGCCAGGGCCTCACGGGTGCGCGACATCACGCCGCCGCCCGAATACAAAGGCACATTGACATTGATGCCGGCCTGGGTGGTGTGGCCGCCCTGAGGCAGGCGGCTGAGCGTGGTGCCCGAGGCGTAGCTGTCCTGCACGCTCAGGGACAGCTCGACCGTCGGCAGGTGACCGGCCTCGGCCTTGCTGACTTCCATGCGCGCGGCCTCCAGCGTCAGCAGGGCGCCATGCACCTGCGGGCTGCTGGCTTCGGCCCCGTCGAGCCAGACGCGGATGTCCTGCACCAGCAGTGCGGGCAGGGCGCCATCGGCGGCGGCTTGCACATCCACCTGCACCGGCGCGCCCACGATCTGCGAGAGCATGGCCAGCTTGGCTTCGACTTCCAGCACGGCCACGGCCTCCTGGGCGGCCACCGTGTCGGCCTTGGCTTCGGCCTCGCGCACATCGGTGATCGAGGCGGTGCCCACGGTGAAGCTGCGTTTGGCCACGGCCAGCTGTTCGGCGGTCGCTTGCGCCTGGGCCCGCAGCTGGGCGACTTCCGAGCGCGCCGTCAGCACATCGAAATAGGCGCTGGCCAGCCGCTGGGCCAGCTCGGCGCGGTGGTGCTCGCGCTGAAGCCAGGCGGCCTGGGCCTGGTTCTCGGCCTGCACCATGGTGCGCCAGATCACCGGCTTGTACAGGGGCTGGGTGACCTGGATGCCCGACTGCCGGTTGAAGAAGCGCCGCTCCTGCGCGCCTTGCGCGATGGCATCGGTGTAGATCGAGCGGCTGAGGCTGCCCACCAGGGAGACACTCGGACCGATGGCCACCGCAGCCTGGGTGACACGCTCGACGGACGCGCGAAACTGGGCCTCGGCAGACAGGATCGCCGGGTCCTTGCTGGCCGCCTGCTGGAAAAGCTCCGCCAGCGACTGGGCGCACGCGACACCCCCCGACAGGGTTAGAACGGCCACCACGCAGGCGGCCCTCGTCCCGCGAGCACCCTGCCGCCACGCAGACAACCCTCTGTCAGACAACACCAAAACCCCGCTCCTACAACACTGAGCCGGAGGCCCCGGCAAGGAGAGGGGAATATATCAATCGGGGGGTCTGCTGTGGGCAGACGCACCCCGATTCAGCGCCGCGTGTTCGCGGGGGGCTGCGACCGGAAAACCAAGCTCAAAGCGTGCCGATGAACGCGCTCCAGTTGTTTTGGGCCTGCCGCTCCAGTTCCTCCAGCCAGGCCGAGGACTGCGCGGCGGCCTTCCGCCGATCGAGCCATTCCTCCTGCTCCCACAGGGTGCCGGGGGTCGTGCTCAGGGTGAGATCCGACGCCGGCAGCACATTGCTGACCGCAATGGTGGTGTCGCTGGACGAACCCGTGCCGGAGCCCGAACCCGCTGCCGCATAGCTCGCGTAGGGGTTCACGCCGACCGGCGTGGCCACCTGCGAGCCCGCCAGCAGACGGACCGTGATGCCCTGCGAGACCGAGGCCGTCGCGCCATTGCTGGTTTCCGTGCTCACCGCGGTGACCTGCAGGCACACATCGCCGCAATAGCCGCTCGGGGCCTTGAAGCTCAGCTTGCCCAGATCCCAGCCCGTCAGGTCCAGCACGGCGTTGGCCGTGGTGGCCGTGAACGTGCGGGTGCCATCGGTGACGACGCTGCCCTTGGGGATGGCCTGCAGCAGCACCTTGAGGGTTTCGGACCCATCGGTGTCCGTCAACGCGGCATCGATCCGGGGCAGTGCCACGAACGCGTTGGCCAGACCATAGACCAGGTCCGAACGCACGGGCAGGGTCTCCACCACGCGCACGGCATCGATCATGGCGCCACGGCCGGAACTGCTGTTGCCACCTTCGAGCACGATGCGGATGCTGCGGTCCTTGCCATTGCCGGTGAACGTGAAGTTCAGGGCCTTCCAGTCCAGCGCGCTCGCACCGCTCGTGTTGGCGTAGGTGGCCACGAGCTGACCGTCGACATAGATGCCGATCTTGGTCTTGTCGGCCGTCTTGCCGAGGTCACCGGCATAGTTGAACTGCAGCGTGTAGACGGCGCCGGCGATGGTCGGCACCTCGCGCTCGATGCCCAGCGTCTGGTAGAGCTTGCCCGAGCCATCCTGCAGATGCAGCCAGTTCGAGCCCGCTCCAGCCGCGCCATAGACGGCCACCTTGTTGAACTTGTCGCCGTTGCTCCAGACCTCGAAGGCCGGAGACATCAGCAGACGCGGCGAGACCAGATCCCAGCCTTCCATGTAGCGGCTGTAGATTTCGGTCGAGCCCGAGGTGAGATCCCAGGCGCTTTCCCAGCTGGTGTGGACCAGCTCGCGGCTGACCGAGACATCGCGCGGTGTCACGGCCAGTACCGGGGCATCGGCTTGGGCCGTCACCGTGATCGACAGATCGCGCACGGCGGTGGCACGGCTGCCATTGGCCACCTCGATGCTGCTGGCGATGACCTGCAGCGTCAGGGTACCGGCAAAGCTGGCCGGCGGCTTGATCGACAGGTTCGTCAGGTTCCACTGGGTGATGTCCAGCACGCGGTCATCGGCCGTGGCCGTGAACACGTACTGGCCGTCCGTGACCGTCGTGCCCACGGGCAGGGCGCCCAAGGCCAGGGTCAGCGTCTCGGAGCCATCCGTGTCCGTCAACGAAGCCTGGATGCCGCTGAGCTTGACGAAACCATCTTCCTCGCCCTTGTTGAGGGGCACCGCGCGGGTCAGCACGATGTCGTCGATCATTGCGCCGCGGCCGCCGATTTCGGTGGCGCTCGCTTCGGTGACGATGCGGATGGTCTGCGCCTTGCCGTTGCCGACGAAGCTGACGTTGACCGTCTGCCAGTTCAGCTCGCCAGACGGGCTGGTGTTGCTGTGGGTGGCCACCTTCACGCCATCGACGTAGACGCCGATCTTCGTGTAGGCACTGCTGTAGCCGATGCGGCCGGCGTAGTCGAAGCTCAGCGTGTACTGGGCCCCCGCTTCGGTCTGCACGCTGCGCTCGATGCCCAGGGTCTGCGCATTGAGCAGGCCCGCATCGTTGAGCTCCAGCCAGTTGTTGCCGTTGCCGGCACCGGCCTGCACGGTGCGCAGGGTGCCGCTTGCGTCGGCCATCCTGTCGCCGCTGCTCCAGATCTCGAAGCCGTTGTCGCCGAACAGCTGCGCATCGCAGTTGTCCACATAACGCCAGCCCTCGAAGCTGTAGAGGTTGACCAGGGTGGAGGTGCTGTCCCAGTCGGGCGCGGTCTCCCAGCTGGTGCGGAAGATCTCTTGCTCGGCGCTGAGCGCACCGATGGTGATGTTCACCGCGTCGGCCAGCGGGGTGATGTCGATGTTCACCGTCGCCTGCGCGCTGCTGCCCACGCCATCTTCGGCCACATAGGTGAAGCGGGCGTAGTGCTGGGCGCGGTTGCCGTAGCCCGTGTGCGCGTAACCCGGGCCACCCGAGGCGTTGGCCACCGGCACGAAGCGCAGGGCACCGGCCTCGATGGCCGCGCGGTCGAGCACGTCACCCACCTGCACGGCCACCCACTGGCTGCCGGACAGGCGTTGCAGCGCGCCTTCGTCAGGCAGGCTGGTGATGCGGACACGCAGCGCGTCGCCGTCGACGTCCTCGGCGCTGAAGTCGGACCAGCGTAGCACCAGGACGGTGTCCTCACTGCCCATGGCCAGGCTGTCCTGGGCGATGGGGGCGTCGTTGACGGCGCTGACCGTCAGGCTCACCACCACGGCCTCGGACTGCAGCACGCCATCGCTGACGCGGTAGCTGAAGCTGTCGCTGCCATGGAAGTCGGCCTGCGGGCGGTAGGTGAAGCTGCCATCGGCGTTCACCGTCAGCGTGCCGTGGGCCGGACCGGTGACGATGCTGGCGCTCAGCGTGTCGCCATCGGCGTCGTGGGCCGTGGCCAGCGGCGCGATGTGCACGCTGCCGTCCTCGGCCACGGTGACGCTTTGTTCGCCCAGCGTCGGCGCGTCGTTGACGGGCGCGACATGCAGGGTCACCACCGCCGGTGCGCTGCTCAGCAGGCCATCGCTGACCGTGTAGCTGAAGCTGTCGACACCATGGTAGTTGGCGGTCGGACGGTAGGTGAAGCTGCCATCGGCGTTGACCGTCAGCGTGCCATGTGCGGGGCCGGCGACGATGTGGGCCGTCAGCGCGTCGCCATCGACATCGTGTGCACCCAGCAGGGGCTCGATGCGCACGCTGCCGTCCTCCTGCAGGGACAGGATCTGGCCTTGCACGGTGGGCGCGTCGTTGACCGGCGTGACGGTCAGGACAACGGTGGCGACCTGCGAATCCAGCACCCCGTCGCTCAGGCGGTAGGTGAAGCTGTCGCTGCCATGGAAGTCGGCGTTCGGCTGGTAGACCACGCGGCCATCGGCCAGCACGCTGAGCGTGCCATGCGCGGGCTGCGTCAGCACCAGGGCGCTGAGCGCATCGCCTTCGCGGTCGCTGCCCAGGGCAGCCAGGTCGAGGAAGAGCTGGCCATCTTCGGCCACCGTCAAGGCGGCATCGGCGGCCACGGGTGCGGTGTTGGCCGAAGCGACGGCCACCTGCACCACCACCACGGGCGACAGACCGGTGCCATCCGAGACCTGGTAGCTGAAGCTGTCCGGGCCGGCATAGGACGCGTCCGGGGTGTAGACGAAGCTGCCATCGGGCTGCACGGTCAGGGTGCCGTGTGCCGGGCCGCCCACCAGCACCGCCGTCAGGGCATCGCCTTCGGCATCGGTGACGCCAGCCAGCGGATCGAAGACCAGGTCCTGGCCTGCGGTCACCTCCAGCTGCTGCCCTGTCACGACGGTGGGCAGGTCATTGACCGGGTGCACCGTGAGCTTGACCTGGGCCACGTTCGAGACCTCGCCCGACACCGCCTCGGTGAAGCGGTAGCTGAAGCTGTCCTCGCCCGCGTAGTCGGCCTGCGGCGTGTAGGTGAAGGTGCCATCGGCGTTGATGACCACGCTGCCGTGCGCCGGGCCGTCGACGACCTCCAGCGTGGGCAGGGCGGCGTCGAAGCGCTGGTCGTTGTCCAGCACCGCCAACGTGACGCTGCTGTCTTCGTCCAGGCTGGCCTGGTCGCCCGTGGCGCTGGCGCCGCGCACCAGGCGCACGTCGCGCAGCGTGACGGCGCTGTCGGTCGCGCCGAAGCCGATCAGGTCGAAGGACAGGTACACCGGCGTGTTGGCCTGCACCGCCGCCAGGTCGATGTAGTAGGTGTTCGAGCCATCGGCGTTGGCGACCTTGCGGATGCCGTCGGCCAGGCGCTCCTGGCCACTGGACTGGATGTTGAGCAGGGCGTCCGTGCGCGTGAGCGAGACGGTCTGGCCCAGCGCCACCATGGTGCTGGCGTTGAGCAGGGCCGCTTCGAAGGCGTCGCCCACCGTCGCCGCGCCATTGGCCTGGAGGCCTCGGGCATCGACGGTGAAGGTCAGGTAGCGGTCGCCCTCGCTGACCAGGAAGCGCTGCGAGACGCTCGACTGGGCAGACAGGCTTTCGCGCAGCACGATGTCGTCGGCCGAGAAGCTGGCCTCGCCGCGCACCGTCCAGCTCATGGCGTCGAAGGGGTTCAAGGTGCCCAGGTCGATCTGCTGGGCGGCCTCGTTGTAGCCGTAGGCCGGCACCCCGTCCTGATTGTCCTGGCCGATGCCCACGTAGCTGATGCCACCGCCCGTCCAGACGCTGCCACCTTGCAGGGTGGCGATGTCGGCGGCCGAGGGCAGGCGACGCATGCCGGGCGCCAGGTACTGGCCCATCACGCCGCCATCGCTGACGACCGAGGGCAGGCCGATGATGTGGCCCAGTTCGTGGATCATCACCGTCAGCAGGTCCACCTTGCCGGCAGCCGGGCTGCCTTCGGCGGCACGCAGCACTTCGGGCTGGGTGGTCGCCTGGTACTCGGCGTGTCCGGTGGCGCTGGCGTCGACGAACCAGCCCCAGCCCGCACCGTTCACATCCAGGGAGATGGTCTTGTCCTGGGTGTAGCCGGCCAGGCCATCGGCCAGGTCGACGATCTGCACCTTGACGCCCTCGAAGAGGGCCGGCGCGATGCCGGCGTCGAGCCAGTACTGCTGGGCCTGGGCGAAGACCTGCGCCACGTCGGCCATCTGCAGCCAGGCGACGTCGATGCCGCTGCCTTCGAAGAAGACGTTCTGGTTCTTCGGTTTGGCTTGTTCGACGGCCAGCAGCTCGATGCGGCCACCGTCGAGCATGGCCTTGATGCGGGCCATGCGCTCGGCGCTTTCGGCGGTCGGCGACATGACCTGCACCCAGGCGCCCAGCTCCTCGTCGTACTGGCGCTCCACCTTGTTGAAACCGATGAGACCTTGCTGGATCGCATCGAACAGGGCTTGGGCCTGCCGGCCCGCGGCCTTGAGTTCGGCCTCCAGGGCGTCGGCGCCCAGACTCGACTTCAGGGCGGGCATCTCAAAGCGCCATTTGGTGCCGGCGTTCTGCTCCAGCGCCTGCGTCACGCGCCACAGCAGGTTCAGTGCGTCGTTGGCGCGCTCCATGGCCGCAGTGTCGATGAGCTCGCCCAATTTGATCTCGCCGCCGGAGGTCTGGAAGAACTTGCCCATCGTGAGCTTGCGGTCCACGAAGACCTCGACGCCATTGACGACCTCGCGCCCTTCGACACGCAGGTAATGCTTGGCCGTTGAATCGAGCGCCGCCGGGTTGTCGAACAACACCGCGTACTCGTGGCGGATGCCGTCGTACTGCAGGCGGCCGACCACATCGTCCTCGAACTGCAGCCAAGGCAGGAGCTTCTTGTCATCGACATAGATGTCGAGCTGCGCCACCTCGTCCTTGTAGGCCGCGCGCACACCCTGGTTGGCCGACCGGATGACGACGTAGCCGTTCTTAGTCTGGGTGCCCGCCGCGATGGCGTCATCCAGCACCTTGCTGCCGTCATACAGCGGCGTGTCCGATGCCGGCAGGCTGCCCTTGCCGTTGCTCAGCTCCACGCCCGAGCAATTGGCGTTGTGCACCCAGAAGCCAGGGCCGCTGATGTAGTAGGTGTGGAAGTCCTCGACCTCGAAGTTGTAGACGCGCACCTTCAGGAAGGGGTCGTCGCTCTCGGCCACTTCCTTGGACAGGTACACCGACTTGCCATCGGTTTCCACCGGGCGGCTGTTGGCGTAGTCGAAGAGCGTGCCGTGGGTGTTCTCGATGTCGCGGCCATTGGGCATCCAGCCCACGCCCGGCGTGGCCGTGCGGTAGATCGGATGCACCGAAGAGACCTTGGCGAAGCTGCCGTCGGCCATGCGCAGCAAGTCCCCGTTCTTGAGGCCATCGGCGCGGGTCCAGCCCGCGTCCTCGACCCAGAAGGGGTGGTTGCCCGTGGCCGCCACCGTGAAGATCGGATCACCACGCTGGGCGCTCCAGTCCAGCTTGGTGATCATCACCTCGACGATGGTCTTGTCTTCGTGGACGAAGGTGTTGACCACACGCTTGAACTCGGGCTGGCCACTGCCGTCTTCAGGGCTGGACAGCACCCAGTCGCCGACCTGGATGTCCTCGATGCGCTTGAGGCCGTCCTTGGTCTTGATGCGCGTGCCCTTGACGAAGCAGCCGCCGGCCTGGGACGGGTAGCGGATGTCGTCGTCGGCCTTGGTGAGCTTGGCCATGACGGCGTCGAACAGCTCATTGCCGGACAGCCTTTTCTCGTCGATCACGTCCTGCACCATGCGCTCGAGCGTGTCGAGGCGATAGCGCGACGAGAACTCCGAAGCCAGGCTGGTTTCCTTGAGCGCGTTCACCGCACCCTGCAGTTGCGCCTGGCGCAGCTTGTAGGCCTGCGCCAGCTTGAGGGCGGGCGACAGGTCGGAATCGGCCAGCGCCTTGCCGATGGACTCGGCCTGCTCGCGGTACCACTGGGCCGCCTGCGACATGGTCATCGAGCCCTGCTCCGGGGTGGTGAAGACGAGCTTGCCGTCCACGCGCACCTCGGTCTTGCTGCCGATGCGGATGAGGCCGGCGTCGGTGATGTTCACCGAGCTGGCATTGCCCTGCGGCGTGACGATCTCGATCGCCATCGCGTTGTCGGAGGTGGGCGCAGCCTTGTTGGTCTTGCCGCCCTTGAGGCCCAGGCCGATGTAATCGCCCAGCTTGCTGAAGAAGCTGGAAGCGGCCGTGGATGCGCCAAAGCCGATCACGCCGTTGAGCGCCCCCGAGGTCAGGATCTGCACCAGGTCAAGCTCTGCCTCGCCATCCTTGCCATTGGACATGACATGGATCTGGTTCAGGCCCGCCTGGATCATGGTCTCGGAGACCACGCCGGCCATGGCCGAGCCTGCGGCGCCCACCAGGTACTCGCCGGCCAGGGTCTTGGCCTGGCTGGAGAAGGCGGTGATCAGACCATTGCTCGCGAAGTTCACCTTCGTGGCATAGGCAGTGGCCATCACATCCGTGAAGTTGGCGCGGGTGAAGTCGTTGTAGCTCAGCTGCCCACTGTTGTATTTGGCCAGACGCTCTTCGTAGCGTTCGAGGTAGCCGTTGGTGATCAGCATGTCGAAGCCCTTCTTGAAGAAGGACACCAGCAGCGAATCATCCGGATCGTTCCACATGCTCTTGAGCTGGATCAGCGGCGGCTCGACCGTCACCATCTCCAGTTGGGGCACGGGCACCGCGGTGGTGGCCAGGTCGATCGAGGCGCCGCGCGGCACGAAGGACGACATGCCCCACATCCAGTTGAAGCTCTGGCCAGGGGTGATCTCGTCGTAACGCGCCGGCGTCACGGCAGCGATCTGCGTGCCGTAGCCGGAACTGCCATCGCCGCCCACGGGGATGTTGCGGTCGATGGGCAGGCTGCCGACGATGCGGCCGGCCGCCTGAACCTTCGCCTTGTACTCCGGCGTGTTGGCATTGATGGCCGCCTGAATCAGGGCACCCGCATTCCAGGTGAACAGGGAGTGGGTCATCGGCGCGAAGAAGTCGTAGTTCGGTGTGTGGTTCCACACCGAAGCGTACAGCGTGCCGTCCGCACCCAGGCCCAGGCGCTGGATGGCGCTGCCAGTGATGGCCGATGTCGCGCCAAGGTACTCGGGCGCCTCGCCGCCGTCACCGAACGGGTTCTTGATGACGCCGATCTTGCCGCCAATCTGATAAGGCGGCAGCTCGCCCGGCTCGACCATCACCGGATCGGTGAAGTACCAGTTGTCATCCCCGACCAGGGCGTATTCGACGCCGTCGTAGTGGACGATGACGATGTCCGAGGCCGTTAGGATGTTCTGGCGGAACTGTTTGTAGATCTGCGTGCGGTAGTCGGTGGCCCCGCTCATCGAGATCGCCACCGCCTTGGCATCGCCGCTGCCCAGGCGCCCGAAGCCATCGGTCTTGAAGGTGATCTGCACCAGGCCCTTGGAGTAGGACATGGGATCCGAGACCAGGAACTCGCCCGGCGACTCGCCCGCCGCGATGAAGGTGGCCTTGCCCGTGCGACGCAGGTTCTTGGCCGTCGTGCGCGCGTCGGCCGGGTCCACGTCCAGCACCGAACCGAAGTCCGCGTAGATGTGGCCGGAGCCGCTGGTGTCGATGCGGTTCAGGTCGAAGATGCGCACCAGGCCCGAATCCGTCACAGCGCCCACATAGGTGTTGGCATTGATGGCCAGACCGCGGTAGCCCTCGGCATACGTGGTCATCGGACTGATGTTCTGCTGCTGCTTGAGGAAGTAGGCGCTGGTCGGGTCGATGTTGACGCGCACCAGGCCACCCGGGCCGTACTGGTTGGCCGTCAGGGCGATGTACAACCAGCCGTTGTTGGACACCATCTGGCTGATGCGTCCACGCACGTTCGAGTCCAGATCCAGCGTGAAGGCGATCTCACGCGTGAAGGTGTCCACCACATAGACCCGCGACTGCGCACCATTGCCGATGTCGCCACCGGCGATGAAGGCCAGCGCGCCATCGGTGCTGAAGGCCACGTTGTCCGAGGCCGAGCGCGAGATGTCGAGCGGGCGGCCCCGCTCGTCTTGGGTGATCTGATAGCGCAGTTCCACCGGCGCACTGTTGGTGGCCGAAGACCCGCCCGATCCACGGAACACGCTGATGCCGTCCGCTTCGGTGATGAAGGTATCGAAGCTCGGATCGCTCCAGATGCGCACCGGCAGGCTGTCGACGCTGGGGCCGCCGCCTTCCACGCCCTGGGCGCTGGGCACGCGCGTGACGCGCTCGACATGGATCAGGTGCTGCGACAGCGCCAGGTGATCCGGCACGGTCAGGCGCAGTTCGTTGCCGATAGGCGAGACCCTGAAGGACTGCCAGGTCAGGCCGCGGTCGACATCGGTGGTCGGCGCCGTCAGCTGGTTGCCCAGCGGTTGCAGCCAGACGTAGAACTCGAAGTTGCTGCCGCCATCTTGGGGATAGAGGTTGCCCACCGTCAGCGTGAGCTCGCGGCTGTCGGAGTCGTAGCTGGCGCCGCTGATGCGTGGCGTGACGTCCTCGGCGCTGTAGCTCGGCGGCGTGGGGAAGCTCACCGTCTTGGTCGGGTCATTGAGCCCTTCCGTGACGATGTTGGCCTGGTAGGTGCCGGCCAGGCTGTAGTGGATCGCGGTCAGGAAGGTCGGTGCCGCGGCCAGGATGCCCAGCGCGCCCAGCGGCATGCCCAGCGGGCTGGCCATCAGGCCGATGTGGGCGATCTGCGAGAACAGGGCGTTGAAGTCCACCCCCGTGCCCTGCAGACGCAATGCCCCTGTCTGCTCGTTGAAATCCATGCCCTTCGGACCGACGGCCACGATCATGTTGCCGCCGACCTTCATGCCGTCGTAGGGCGGGCTGGCGGTGTAGGCCTTGCCGTCTTCGCCGACCACGCCGTCATCGACGATCCACCACAGCGTTTGTTCGCTGCCGTCGGCCAGGGTGATGGTGCCTTCGCGCATGAAGTACACCGTGGTGCCCGCCTCGACGCTGTTGCCGATGTCGAAAGCCACCTGCATGGGCACGTCCAGCGTGGCGCCTTGCAGGTCGATCTGCACGGCCGCCAGGGTGGTGAGCACACCTTCCATGGGCAGGGGGGTCGACAGGCTGTCCAGATCCAGCTTCTGGATCGAGACGGTCGTGTCGGCCGACAGGCTGCCCGCGGCGATGTTCACAATGTTGCCCGTGCCATCGCCCACCGAGACGCCCTCGTCGGCGCCCACCTGGACCGCACCGGTGCGCAGCTCGGTCACGTTCACGTGGATGAGGCCTTGCTTGCCCTGGTTCACCA
The DNA here is from genome assembly GCA_964413815.1 of uncultured Aquabacterium sp. Lineage (GTDB taxonomy): Bacteria > Pseudomonadota > Gammaproteobacteria > Burkholderiales > Burkholderiaceae_C > Aquabacterium. The sequence goes on from CAYPUS010000002.1 coordinate 14,588, forward strand.
CGGTGATGACCGCCTGGCCCACCTGCTTGGCGATCACCAGGCCCGAAGCCGTGACCTCGACCACGGCCGGGTCGCTGATGAAGTACTGCGTGTTCGCATCGATCACCAGGTCTTCGCCCAGGCCCTTGCGGGCGAAGGCATGCACGTCGATCTGACGCTGGCCCACGCCGGCCGCGAGGTTGAAGACGGGCGGGAAGATGTCCAGTTCGTTGCCGTAGCCGTCGATCGCATGGTTGACCGCTTCGGTGCCCACGGAGATGGCGTTGATGGCGGAGATGCCCTGCGCGCTGACCGTGACGATGGCGTGGCCCGCGTCCTTGCCGCGCAGCCAGCCGCCTTCGACCACGTCCACGACGCTGCTGTCGCTGGAGGCGTAGTTCAGGTAGCGGGCCGTCAGCGTGACGCCTTGCTCGTCGACGAAGTCGCCCTTGACGCTCAGCTGCTGGGCCGAGCCCTGGAACAGCCCGGCCAGACGCTCGATGTCGATGCGCAGTAGCTTGCCGGCGCTGACGTTGACCGTCAGCGCGATCGGCGCGCCGGTGGCGAAGCCATCATCGGCCTGCAGCAAGATGGTGGCCTGGCCCGAGAAGTTGTCTTCGGGGATAAAGTGCAGCGTCTGGCCATCGGAGGCCAGGGTAGCGCTGCCATGCGTGGCGCCCAGCACGCGCCAGAAGACGCCATCGCCTTCCAGGTCTTCGGCGATGCCGCGCAGCACCGCGTAGATGTCCAGGTCGGTGTGGGTCTTGAGGTCTTGCAGCTTGGCCGCGACCGGCGCCTGGTTGGTGCGCAGGCCATGGTTCGCATAGAGGATCTGGCGGTCGGCGCTGTTGACCAGGCCGTCGCCGTTGATGTCGCCCATGGCCGCATCGCCACTTTGGGCGGACTCCTCCCACAGCGCGCCGTCGGCGCCGTCGATGACGCCATCGCGGTTGAGGTCACCGGCCAGCGCGATGCGCACGCTGACGGCACCCTGGCCTTGCACGGCGATCAGCTTCAGGCCGGCCTGCGTCACGCGCAGCAGCGTGGTCGTGGTGGCGCCACTGCGCACCTGGCCGACGATCTGGCTGCCTTCGGCGCCCGAGATCGTCGCGTCGCCCGTGGTCTGCACGGCGATGAGGACCGCACCTGCCGCACCCGGCGTCTTGATGGTGGAGGCCACCTCCGATTCGCGCACGATGAAGCTCAGGTTCACCGGCTCGCCCGCGGCCAGCTCACCCGTCCAGGTGTGGGCAGGCTGCTCGGCGTACTGCGTCCAGCCCACGACCGCGCCCAGGCTGGCGGTGACGGCTTGCGTCATCACCGAGCCGTCGGCGTTGTAGCCGATCTGGGTGCCCATGTCGCTGCCATACAGCGTGCGCGCCAGGATCAGGCGGCCTTCGGCGTCGTAGCGGTAGGCCACCGATTGCGAGCCATCGGCCAGCGGGCCGGTGACGCGTTCGATCTGCCCTTGTGCGTTGCGCTCGAAGTCCACGCGCGCGGCGGGCCCGTTGGCGCCAGCCAGCACCACGCCCGCGTCGCTGACCAGCCACTGCTGGCCATCGGCGAAGCGCACGCTGGTGACCTTGCCTTGCGCATCCAGCGCATAGACGGTGCCATCCGGTGCCGTCAGCGTGTAGCGCTGCGGCTGCCACGGCAGGCCGGTGAGCTGGTCGTACAGGTGCAGGCCCTGGCGCTGCAGGTTCACGGCCTGCTCGATGCCATCGGCGGGCACCTCGCCGGCATGCGCCTGCAAGGTCCAGCCCTGGCTGCTGGTGAACAGCGGATGGACCCGCACCGGCGCATTGGCCGCGTTGCCCAGGCGCTCGGTCGTGGTCTGCAGCGTGAAGCTCAGCGACAGCTGCGCGGCCTGCGTCTGGCTCAGCGAAGCCGGCACCTGCAGCCACACGCGGGCGCCCTCGGTCCACGGCGCCTCCATGCCCAGCGGCGTCAGGGCCGGCTGGTCATGGCTCAGGCCGGTGTCGAACAGCGGCAAGGTCCAGTTGCCCATGGCGGCATCCTGCGATGCGCCCAGGCCCGTGGTGATGCTGCGCGTCAGCGCCAGCTGGTGGTCGCCCAGCGCGAACACCGCATCGGTGGCCGTGACGGTGTCCAGCGCCTTGGTTTCGCTGTCGACGATGATGCGCGTCTCGATCTCGGTCGTGCGGCCGGAAAGGTCCCAGGCGCGCAGGCGCAGCGTGTAGACGCCGTTGACCAGCTTGGCCGGATCCAGGCTGCCCAGATGGAGCACGCCATCGATCGACTCACTCGCCCACGACTGGCTGCCCAGCGACAGCCATTCGCCGCTGTTGGCGCGCGCGATCTCCAGCTCGTAGCCCATCAGCTGCAGGTCCTTGACCGCGGCGCTCAGCGTGGTGAGGCTGGCCAGCGTCACCGGCATGCCTTGCGGGGTCGCGCCTTGCAGCGCACCCTGCCAGCTCAGCACCGGCGCGGCCGTGTCCTGCGGATCGCGCACGCGCACGGTCTGCGTCTGTGTCTTGCGGAAGCCATCGGCATCGACGGCCGTCACCTCGATCTCGATCAGGCCAGGGGCGCTCCCGGTCAGCTTCAGGCGGCCCATGGCGTCCAGCGCCACGGTCTGCCAGGCATCGCTGCCGATGCCTTCGCCGCGGATGCGCACCGACAGCGTCTCGATCGCTGCGTAGCCCTGGGCCCGCACCGTGGCGACCACGGCCTGGCCCGGCAGCACCGGCGCGGAAGGCGTCAGGTTGATGAGGATGTCGGGCGCGTTGGCGGCTGCTTCTGCCACCACGCGCAGCGTGAAGGTCTGCGTGCGGGTGTTGCGCCCGTCGCTCACGTGCGCGGCGACCACGAAGTCGCCCACCTGACCAGGGCCAGGCGTCCACAGCAGGCGGCCGCTTTGCGCGTCGTAGCGCGCGCCTTCAGGCAGGTTGTCGAAGGACACCACCAGGGCCTGCGTCTGCGCGGCGCCATCGGCGTCGACGACGCGGATCGCCCCCGCCGAGGCCGGCGCGTCACCGCGCACCACGGCCAGGTCGAAGCTCTCGCCCACCAGCAGGGCATGGTTGGATGCGGTGATCTCGGGCACGCGGTTGACGTCGAACACGCGCACCTGCACCGTGCGCTGCGTCACGGCCACGCCGTCGGTCGCCGTGAAGGTGAAGGTGTAGGCGCGGGTGTCGCCCTGCGCGTTGTCCACCACCGAGGCGTCCGGGGTCCATTCGAAGTAACCCGTCTTGGAATCGAAGAGGACGTTCTTGGGTGTCGAGGCGTCGTAGACCAGGGCCAGTTGCAGCGCATCGTTGTCGGCGTCGACCGCGGTGAGCGTGAAGGCCAGGGTCTGGCCTTCCTGCACCAGTTGCAGCGGCATGGGCAGCAGCTGCGGCGTCTGGTTGACGTTGGCCACCTGCACCTGGATGGTGTGGGTGGTGCTCAGCGCGCCATCGGTGGCGCGCAGCACCAGGGTGTAGCTGCCGTTGTTGCCACCGTTGTTGCCGGACTGTGCGGCGAAGGTGCCCGGCGTCCAGCGCAGGCGCAGCTGGCTCTGGCCATCGCTGCCCGCCACGGGTTCGAGCGTCATGCCGGAGGGCATGCCTTCCACGCGCCAGTCGATGGCGTCGAAGTCGACATCCCGTGCCAGCACGTCGATGACCAGGGCCTGGCCTTCGGATGCCGACACGGTGGTCAGCTCGCCGTCGGTCACCGCTGCGCCACCGGCGCTGGCCTCGACGGCCAGCAGCTGCGGCGCCGTGTCGGTCGCACGCACGACGATGCGCACATCGCGCACCACCACATTGGGTTCGGGCGTCTCGTCCGGATCGGCGATGTAGCCGGCATCCTGCGGCGGCAGGCCGCTGTCGCTGACTTCCAGGCTGATGTCGTAGACGCCGGTCTGGGCTGCCGTGGGGGTCCAGACGATGTAGGCGTGGCCGTACTGCGGCGCCTGCACGATGGCGGCGCCGGCCGGCAGGCCATGGGCCAGATAGCTCAGCGCGTCCTGGTCCAGATCGGACACCAGGATGGGGATGCGGATCTCCTGGCCGGCGATGGCCACGGACTGCGCCGGCACCTGCACCACGGGCGGTTCGGTGGTGCTGCGCACCGAGACCACGAAGGACCTGGCCTGGCTGAGCACCTGGTTGATCTGGCCGTCGCCGTCGTCCTGGGCGACCAGGGTGATGGTGTAGTCGCCGCGGTCACCGTCCTGCGGGGCAAAGCGGATCACGCCGGTGGCGTTGGCGCCCGTGCCCGTCTGGGTGTAGGTGGCGAAAGGGGGCAGGCCCGAGACGGTCAGGGTCACCGGGTTACCGTCGGCATCGGTGGCGCTGACAGGGATCTCCAGCACCGCGCCACGGTCCACGAAGGCATTGCTGACGCTGCCAATCTGCGGCGCCTGGTTGGCATTGCTCACCACGATCGGAATGATGGCCTGGGTGCTCAGCGGCACGCCGGTGCCGCCACCGTCATCGGTGGCGGTCACGTGCACGTGGTAGGTGCCGGCCTGGGTGTAGCCGGGCTTCCAGATCAGCTCCAGCGTCTCTTCGTCGAACACCGCGCCATCCGGCAGACCGGTGACGGTGTAGCTGACGGTGGCCGTCTGGCCATCGACATCGATCAGCGGGCCGCCTTCGTACAGACGGAGCTTGGGCTCGTAACCCGGGTTGTCCGGGTCGAATGCGAACAGGCTCACGCTGCGCGTGAGCC
>CAYPUS010000002.1:19259-42500 GCA_964413815.1 uncultured Aquabacterium sp.
CTCACGCGCAGCGTGTCGCCTTCCAGCACGTTCCAGGTCTCGACCGCTTCGAACACCGGTGCGCCATTGGCGTTGAGCACCTGCAGCTCGACCACGGTGCTGACCGAGGTCTCGACGGCACGGCCACCGCCTGAGGGGGTGTAGACGGCGGTGAGGGTCACCGGCATGCGGAAGCTGCCGGCCACGTTGTAGCCCGGCGTCCATTCGAACCAGCCGGTTTCGCTGTTGAGCGTGGCACCGGCGGGCAGCCAGGCTGAGTCATAGCGCAGCGTCACGGTGCTGCCGTCGACCTCGTTCAGGCCACCCGGCAGGCTGCCTTGCAGCTGCAGCGCGAAACGCTCGCCCTCGCGCAGGGTCTGGGCGGGCACGGTGCTCAGCACCGGCTTGGCATGGCCTTGCTCGACGCGGATGTTGAAACGCTCGACCACGGTGTGCAGGCCATCGCTGGCCACCACGGTGATGTCCTGGTAGTCGCCGGCCTGGTCGTAGCTGGGCGTCCAACTCAGCAGGCCGGTCGCCGCGTCGTAGCGGGCACCTGCGGGCAGGTTGCGCAGCGTGACGCTGACGGCGTGGCCATCGGCATCGGCCACGATCAGCGGGATCGTCAGCGTCTGGCCTTCCGTGAGCACGTAGTCGCGCACGGCATCGATCACCGGCGCATGGTTGCCGCCTTCGACCGGGATGACGAAGCGCTTGAGCGCCGCGCCGCCGCGGCTGTCGACCACGCGCACCAGCACCTCGGTTTCGGCCAGGGCGCGGTTGGTCGGGGTCCAGCTCAGGGTGGCGGTGTTGCCATAGCCGCCGCTGCCTTGCGTGACGGTGTCCGAGGCGCTCAGCGTCAGGCCCTGCGGGCCTTGCACGATCTGCCAGAAGAACTGCGCGCCATCGGTGTCGGTGGCTTGCAGTGAGGCCGTCCAGGCCTGGCCCGCGGCCGCGCCAGCCAGCATGCCTTCGAAAGCGTCGGCGGCATCGATGGCCTCGATCTGCGGCGGGGTGTTTTCATAGGGCAGGGCGTAGACGCCATGGCCCAGGTTGGCCTTGACCAGGGCACCGGCGGCACCGCTGGTCGAGAACAGCTCGGCGGGCACCACCGTCACGGTCTGGTCGGCCACCGTGGCGCCCGCGCCCAGCTTGTTGCCGGTGGTGGCCAGGGCGGCCGTCAGGTCCAGCAGCCACAGGTTGTGCTGGTTGCCCGTGCCTTGCACCGCGGCCGCGATGCCGGCGCCGAAGTACTGGCCCGGGTCGATCAGCAGCATCAGCGGGCCGCGCAGGTCGTCCACACCGATGTTGGTGATGCTGACGTCATAGCTGACGGTGCCGGTGGCACGGTCGCCGCGGGTGTTGCTGAAGCTCAGCTCGACCAGGTGGCTCAGGTCCATCACGGCCGTGAAGGCGGCCGCATAGCCATGCGACAGACGGACTTGTCCCACGGAGCGGATCGCATCGCGGATGTCCAGACGCCAGCCGCCGGCCGACAGGCTGGGCAGATTCAGGATGGCGGTGCGCGTGCTGGCATCCCAGCGCACGGACTCGGGGTTCAGCGTCAGGCTGACGTTGTCGCCCGTGGCCACCAGGCGGTAGTTGCCCGTGTTGAGCACGCTGGACAGGTCCGTGACGTCCTGGCCATCGAGGCCGGCCCACATGGCCTGGTCGAAGCGCACGGCGATCTGGTTGACGGGCAGGGGCAGCAGCGCGCCATCGGACACGCTGGCGGCCACCACCTGGGGCGCCTTCAGCGGCGCGATCTCGTCGATGTGGCTGGTCTGGGCCACCAGGATGCGGCCATCGCTCGTGGTCAGCACGGTCTCGCCGCGCGTGCCACCTTGGGCCACCTGCAGCAGGCGGCGCGATTGCAGCTCGATCATCCACACGCTGGACTGATGCGGCAGCTCGCCGGCATTCGCCACCACAGGGCGCTGTGCCAGGTTGCTCGATGCGATCAGCAGGCCAGCCAGCGGGGTGCCGGACTGGCCGAAGGCAATGCTGTCGATGATCCCCTTGAGCTTGAACTCGACCTCGGCGCGGCCGACGGTGCGCCCGCTCATCGGGAAGCTGATGATTTCTGTGACGGCATCCGCGCCGGGGATGTTGGACCCCGTCCAGCGCACGCCCCACAGGCGGCCGTCCGGCCCGAAGGCCAGGTCACCCACGCGGGTGTTGGAGAAGTGCTTCCAGGCACCGGACTCGGACGTGGCCTGGGGATCGAAGATCTCCACACCATTGCCCGAGGACACGAAGATCAGGCCGGTGTCCGGCTGGATCGCCAGGGCCTGGGTCAGCGGTTCGCCGCCCGGGCCCATGTGCCGCTCGATGACGGCGCCGGTGTGGGCGTCGACCAGCAGCAGTTCGCGGCCCGTCATCACCCACAGCTGCCCCAGTGCGTCGACGGCCATGTCGAGCACGGGCTCGTCGAGGATGAACAGCGGCGTGGTGCTGCGCCCGCCATCCTTGCCGAAGACAAAAACCTCGTTGCGCAGCGTGCCGGCGCTGGCCAGGATGCGGCCATCGGCCAGCTCGACCATGGCCAGTGCGCCGATGTCGGCGGCACTGCTTTGGTAGCCGTCTGCGAAACCGCGCAGCGTGAAGGGCGCCAGCACGCTTTGCAGATCGGCCGGCTGGGCCGGTGCCACCAGGCCGGGCAGGCCCTGGGCGGCGTTGTCGAACAGCGCATTGCCGGGGTAGCTGCGGTCCGGCGTGGCCAGGGGCAGCTCGGGGGTGCCTTGCAGGGTCTCGTTGACACCCAGGTCCTGGATGACCTGTGCGCGGCTGCCGTCATCGGGTAGCACGGCATTGGCCACGACGGCGGCTTCGCGGTTGCCCGCCTTGTCGGTGGCCACGGCCAGGAACTCGTAGGTCTTGCCGGCCTCGCCGGTGAAGACGGCCTGGCCCTGGTCGCCCGCCACCTGCTTGAGCCAGATGCGGAAGTCGCCGCCGTTCTCGGAGACGTAGACGGTCACGTGCTTGACGCCGCTGGCGTCGTCCTGCGCGGCCCACTTGACCTCGATGGCCGGCAGGCCCTGGGCATCGTTGCCCAGCGAGGTCGCCGTCACGGTGGTCACGGGCGCGACCGCATCGAGCGTGTGCGCCACGGAGCCGCTTTCGATGGGCGGTGCGCCATCGAAGATCACACGGGCGCGCGCCACGATCTCGGCGCCGCTTTCGGCCAGGTCGGAGGCCACCACGGTGTAGCTGACGAAGCCCTTGGTGCTGGCGCCGGCGGTGTCGCCCGCCTGTGGGGCCAGCAGGCCGCGCAGCGCGTCTTCGAGCACCTCGCCGGTGTCGGGATCGATGGCCTGCAGCAGCCAGGTGGCCACGCGGGTCTGCGCGTCCACGCCTGCGCTCACGCGCAGCACGAAGCCCTTGCTGCCGCTGAAGTCGAAGTCGCCCTGGAAGCTGGCCTGGCCGCTGGGCAGGTGCACATTGATGTCACCCAGCTTGAGGTCGCCCAGGCGCAGGCTGCGCGGGTCGAGGTCGGCATCGAGTTCGGTGACGATGCGCAGCGAGCCCACAGCCGATTCGGTCGGGTTCTGGAAGGAGACGGTGTAGGGCAGGGCCGTGGCGGCCGGCACATGGCTGATGCCCTGGTCGTTGGGCAGCACCTGCGGGCCTTGCACGCTCACCTGTGCCTGGCTGCTTTGCTGGGTGACCTGCTGCAGGTACTGCGTCAGGTTCAGCGCCTGCGGGCCGACGGCATTGAAGTCCTTGTCGAGCAGGCCCAGCTTGCGCAGGTACTCCAGCTCGGACACGCCGCCGGCGAACACCGTGAAGTTCAGGAAGTGCGAACCCTGGGCCGCGCCCATGTCGTAGTCGGACGCCTGGGGCGAAACCGCCACGGGGATCTCGACGATGTCGCCTTCGTCGGTCTCGCGCACCTCGACATAGTCGACCGGTGCCTTGACGGCCGAGGGGTCACCCGACCAACGCGAGGTGTCGCCATACCACTGCTGCACCTTCGAGAAGAAGCCCAGCAGATCGGCTTGCGTCTGGTAGCTGTCGCCGCCCTTGCTCAGCAGGATGCCGGTGGCCAGGGTGGCGTTCAGGCTCATCACGAGCTCGTCGCTGCGGATGGGCGGGGCCTCGTCGGCCGGGCGCAGCAGGCCGCCCGCTTCCAGCGCGGCCAGCCAGCCTTGCGCCCAGCGGGCCTCGTCGGCCGCCAGCACCTGCAGGGCCTGCGGCGCGTCCGCGTCGGCCAGGATGGCCGTGCGCATGGCCGCGGCATGGGCCAGCTGGTCGGCGATGAACTCGTCGCGCGTCAGGGCCGTGGCCGTGCCGAAGACATCGAAGCGGAAAGGCATGGCCAGCGCTTCGACCTTGTCGATGTGCACCTCCGGATCGGTCGACAGGAACTTGGCTGTCAGGCCTTCGGAGATCTTGTCCAGGTCGGCCACGCCGCCGTCGAGCAGGCCTTGCGCCTGCCACGCCGGATTGATCGCGTACAGCTTGGCGCGCAGGCCCTCGAAGTCATAGGCCATCCACTCGGCCAGGCCCGGATAGGTCTGGACCGTGAAGGTCATGCCCACATAGCCGCCGGCCGTCACGTCGAAGGCATAGCCCGGTGCCAGGTTGTAGCCGCCGGTGTTGACGGCGCCGTCCAGGCTGGCCCAGGGAATGTCCTCGCGCGGCAGGCCCGTGGTCGGGCTCTGGCCATAGCTCTGGTTGTTGCCGACGCTGTTGTCGGTCGCGCCGGTGGGCTGGCCCACCACGTTGGCGCCGAAGATCACGTAAGGCAGGTTGAGGCCGCCCAGCACGTATTCGCTGCTGCCCAGGTTGGTGGCGCCCAGGTTGAAGCGCACATAGGGCGTGTCGACGTTGGTCAGGCTCTGCAGCGAGACGCTGTAGATGCCGCTCTGACCGGGCTCGATTGAACGCGAGCCGCCCACGCCGATGGTGACATCGGCCTCGATGGCGCGCTCGACCAGGTAGCGCAGCGGCTCGGTCACGGTCTGGCCATTGGGGTTGATGACGCTCACGTCATACAGGCCGTAGGGCACATGGCGCAGGTCGAACACGGCGCGGATGTGCGTCGCGTCGATCACCTGCCACCGTTCGGGTTCGATCTCGAACACGCCGGGGCGGGAGAGCTTGACCAGTGCGCCCGGCTCGAACCGGGCCCCCTCAATGTCGACGGTGACCCAACGGTGGTCGTCGTCGCCCACACCGCCCTGGTCGGGCGTGATGCGGGTGATCGACAGCGGCATCAGGTCTGCGCGCACGGTCACCTGGGTGCCCTGCGGCGACTGGCGCGAACGCACCAGCACGTAGTAGTCCCCTGCCTGGGTGCTGGGGATCAGCACCTGCTGGTCGGGCGAGACGGCCAGGCTGTAGGCCGCGTCGTAGTTGTAGCCGCTGGGGATGTCGCCATAGCGGATGTAGAGCTCGTTGGCGCCATCGGCGGCCAGCGAATCCAGCGTCACCTTCAGCGTTTCGCCCGCGCCCACCGTCACCTTGAACAGCAAGGTGTCATCGGTGGCCAGCGTGGTCTGCAGCGGCGTGGCCACGTCCAGCGTGGGCACCGTCACGCGCAGCGTGCCGCCCGAAGCCGTGCGGTTGTTGGCCTCGCCCGGCGGCAGGTTCAGGCCGGTATCGGTGTAGCTGATCTTGCCTTCGAAGACCTCGTTGTACAGGTCCGGGCGCACGATGATGCGCCAGTTGCCGTCCTTGAGGGCGGGCACCGTGGCCTTGATGGTGGCCGTGTAGCTGCCATTGGCACCCAGGTCGCCCACATGCGTGACCTTGCCGAGCAGGGTGTCGCCCAGGTCCCATTCGTTGTCGGCCGACAGGTACAGGGCATCGGTCCAGCGGCCCAGCGCCGGGTTGATGGAATCGTTGGTGATGGTGAAGGTGATCTCGACCTCTTCGCCCACCTTGCCCGCCGTGGGCACGATCACATTGGTGACCTTGAGGTCCGCCGGCGGCGGCGTCTCGATCACCAGGGGTTGCGCGGCGGCCGAGTGGTTGTTCTGCTCGTTGCCGCCGAACTCGAAGACACGGCCCGCATCGCCCGCGCCCCAGGCGCGTGCCGGGTCGGTGATGACGAAGACGTAGTAGCTGCCTTCCAGGTCGCGCGGGGCGGTGAAGGTCAGCGTGCTGTCGTAGCTGCCATCGGCGCGCAGGCCGCCGTTGTGCTGCACATAGCCCAGGTAGCGATCCTTGCTCAGGTCCAGGAAGCGGTCCTTGGACAGGTAGACCATGTCATACCACTGGCCCTGGTCCGAGGGCGAATCGCCACCCATGTTGGCCACGGTGTAGCTGACGCTGAAGTTCTGACCGGCGATGACGCTTTCGGGGATCTCGACGCGCGTGACCTGCAGGTCCGGCGGCGTGGCCAGCGTGATGGGCAACGCGATCTTGCCGACGTTGTTGCCCTCGTCGCGGAACTCCAGCACCGAGCCATTGCCGCGGCCGCCGATCACGTCCAGGCCTTCGCGCACCGTGCTCTTGACGGTGGGGTAGTACTCCTTGGAGAACTCGGTGTCGGCCTTGACGATCAGGTAGAAGTCGCCGCTGATGGCCGAAGGCAGGCGGAAGGTGGCCGAGTTGGTGTAGCTCTCGCCCGGCTCCAGGTAACGGGTCTCGCCGGAGGCCACCGAGGTGGCGCGCACGCGCAGCTTGACCTCGCCGTCCGAGCCACGGTCGACCAGCGGGTGGTCGGTCAGGTCCAGCGAGGCGTCGGTGGACAGGAAGACCCCGTCGTACCAGCCGCTCACGCGGGTGGCGCGGGTGCCTTCATTGGTCACCGTCCAGGTCACCGTGATCAGCTCGCCCGAAGACGGGTTGGGGTTGGAGACGACGATGTTCTGGATCTGCAGATCGGGCTCGCTGTAGATCACGTCCAGCGCGCCACGGCCCATGTTGTTGTTGCCGTTGCGGCCTTCGAAGACCGAGGTGGCGTAATGCTTGTCGGCCTCGCTGTTGCGCAGCCACGTGCCGTCCACCATCTCCGAAGAGGCGCTGTAGCTGGTGTAGGGCGACAGGTTGTCGCGGTCATGCGCCGAATCGGTGATGACGTAGATGTAGTAGGGGCCATCGGCGCCCACCGGCAGCTTGAACTTGGCCGAGGCGGTGTAGCTCTCGCCGGCCTTGAGGCCGCCGGCATTCGAGTGCACGAGCGATCCCAGGGCCGTGGCCCGGTCGCGGATGAACTCGGGGTCGGGGCTGATGTAGACGCTGTCGATCCAGCCGCGCGTGCCGCTCCAGACGTCGGCGCCGAAGTTGGTCACCGTCCAGCTGATGGTGGTTTCCTCGCCGGAGTAGTTCTCCGGCAGGGTCTCGACCGAGGTCACGCGCAGGTCGGCCGCGGCGTTGTCCACGTCGGTGGCCACGGCGCGGGTGTTGTTGCCCTCGCTGAGTTCGGCGATGACGCCGTTGCTCATGCCGCCAGCCGAGCTGGAGTCGGTCTGCACCACCAGGTACAGGCCCTGCACCGCCACCGACAGCTGCACCGTCTGCGAGACGGTGTACTGCTCGTTGTTGCCCAGGCTGCGCTGCTGCGATTGCTCGGACAGCAGCCACATGACCTTGGCCTTGCTCAGGTCCGGGTTGTCGGCCACCCAGACACGGTCGGTCCAGTTGCCGTTGAAGGCATCCCCACGGTTCTGCACCGTGTAGGTGAAGCTGAAGCTGCCCGGCGCATCGGCTTCGGGCGTGGCCGCCAGGTCCGTGACGGTCAGGTCGGGCGGCGTGATGCCCAGCACGCTGATCGGCCGGGCTTTGTAGTTGTTGTTGTCGAACTGGCTGGGGTCATCGAGGTTGATGTTGGTGGCCAGCGTGTCTTCCAGGATCGCATCGTAGGTGTCGCTCCACACCGTGACGAAGTACTGGCCGCTGCGCAGGTTCTCCGGCAGCTTGACATTGACCGAGGCCAGGTAGTCCTCGTTGATCTCCAGATGGCCTTCGTGCGTGAAGGTGCCCAGCAGGATGTCGCCCTTGCCGGCGCTGGGGCGGCGCTTGTCCACCGTCAGCCAGACGGAATCCGTCCAGCTCTTGACGGCCGAGGTGTTGCCCTGCGTGGTGGCCGAGCCCAGGTTGCTGACCTTGTAGTCGACCTGGATGGTGCTGCCGTGCACGGCCTGATCCGGGGCCACCACATTGCTGGTGACCAGATCCGAGAAAGGCACGGGCGTGACGTGCAGCTTCTGCGCACGGGTGTTGTTGCCCTCTTGCGGGTACTCGTCGATGCGGTTGTTCGCATCGGCCTGGACGATCACATAGACGTCCTGGCGGTAGCGCAGCGGCACCTCGAAGGTGGCCGTGACCGTGCGGTACTGCTCGCCCGGGTTCAGCGCCGAGCTGCTGACGACCGAGGCCGCCAGGATGTCATCGCCGCTGAGGATGCCGTCCAGCGACAGGTAGACCTTGTCGGTCCACTGGCCCGAGGTGGGCTCGGGGCCCATGTTCGAGACCACGAAGCTGACCTGCATCATGCCGCCAGCGGTGACGCTGTCGGGCACCTCGATGCTGTCGATGCGCAGGTCGGGACGCGGGTTCAGGCTGACGTAGGTCGCCTCGTCCGACAGGGTCTTGTTGTTGTTGCGGGCCGCGCCGTGTTCGTAGGTCTGCGTGCCGCTGCCGCCCAGGTTGCTGTTGGTGACGACCTGGATGCGGTAGATGCCCTCGATCTTCGAGGGCAGGCGCACCTGCTCGGTACGGGTGTAGCGCAGGCCGGCTTCCAGCCCGCGGTCATAGGTGAAGCTGCCCAGCGTGACGATGCCGCCCGTGCCGGACACCGGCACCAGCTGCACCGTGTCGACCCACTGACCCGTGGCCTCGGCCACGCCCTGGTTGAGCACCACCCACGAGATGTCGACCAGCGCGCCTTCCATCGCCGTCTCGGGCAGCGAGACCGATTCGACGATCAGGTCCGGCGAGGGCGACAGCGCCACCGGCACCGCCAGCGAGGAGCCGGTGTTGTTGCCCGTGTAGACGAACTCGAAAGGCCCGCCCGTGCGCACATTGAGGTAGTAATTGCCTTGCAGCCCCTGCGGCAAGGTCACGGTGACCGTGCGCGTGTAGCTGTCGCCCTGGGCCAGCTGACCCAGGTGCGAGGCCGACGTCAGGTTCCAGCGCGTGCCGGTGCCATCGGGGTTGCTGCTCAGCCAGACCTCGTCGGCCCAGCTGTTGGTGTTGGTCGAGCCAATGCCCTCGTTGACCACCGTCCAGGTCATGGCGATGGCCTGGCCGCTCATGGCCACGCTATCGGTCGAGACGCTGGCCACGCGCAGGTCGGCATACGGCACGGCCATCACCTCGGTCAGGTGATCGGCCTGGGCCACGTTGTTGGCCTCGAGGTTGTTTTCCCAGACCTTGCCGGCCGAATCCGTCTTGACGAAGACGCGGCCCTGGCGTGAATAGCCAGGCGCGAAGCGGTAGGTCACCGAGCCGGTGTAGCTCTCGCCCACCTCCAGGCCGCCTTCGTGGTTCCAGGTGCCCAGCACGATGTCGTCGCCGTCACCCAGGATGTCGTTGGCCGAGTAGATGACCGTGTCCGTCCAAGCGGTGGTGCGGCCCACGCCCGTGCCCATGTTGGTGACGGTCCACGCCACCGTGACGCTGGCCGGGTCGGCGATGACGCGCTGCGGCGCCACCACGCCACTGACCTGCAGGTCGGCGAAGTAGTCGCGCGCGATGTCGATGGCCAGCTGCGCGGTGTTGTTGTCCTCGCGGCCGTTCTCGTTGATCTGCTTGCCGCTGTCGGTCACGACGATCAGGCGCCAGGCGCCTTCGAGGTTGACCGGCACCGTGAAGCTCACGCTGCCCTGCGCGCTGCCGCCTGCGGCAAGCAGCGCATGGGTGATCTCGCCGAGCTTGATGTCGTTGCTGCTGACGGTGCCGTCGTTCGACAGGTAGACCGTCTCCTTCACATTGGCCGCATCGGCGCTGCCGGCGTTGGAGGTGGTCCAGTTCAGCGTGACGGTCTCGCCACCCTGCAGCAGGCCCGTGGTGCTGAGGCCGCCCACCGTCAGGTCGGGGCTGATGAGCTGCACGGCCAGGCTGCCGGTGTTGTCCGCCTCGTTCAGTTCATTGACATAGTTCCACGCATCGGCCACGACCTCCAGGCGCCATGCACCCTCCAGGGCGGCCGGCACCTTCACCGAAACCTGATGCGTGAACGCACCGCCCACCGGGATCTGGCGCGTGGCATAGGGCGTGGCCAGGTAGATCACCTGCGAGGGATCGGCCACGTTGACCAGACGCACCTCTTCCGACATCCAGGAGTTGACGGCGTCGTTGCCCTCGTTGGCGATGGTGTAGCGGATCACCACCGTCTCGCCCACCTGCCAGTCGGCGGGGGCGTTGACTTCGGTGACCTGCAGGTTGGCGCGCGGCTCGGCCAGCACCGTGGTGGGCTGCGCCGCCACCACGACGTTGTTGGCGGTGTGATCGGGCTCGTAGACCAGGCCGTTGGCATCGGTCTGCACGATCAGGTAGTAGGTGCCCAGCACATCGCTGGGCAGGGTCACGTCCAGCAGGGCGTCATAGCTTTCACCCAGCGCGAGCGCACCCACGTGCGTGACGGAACCCAGCAGGCGGGCGCCGCTGGTCAGCTGCGGGGTGGTCGACAGGTAGACACGGTCGGTCCAGCGGCTCACATCGGTGGGGATGCTGCCGTCATTGCGCACCGTCCACGCCACCTGGGTCGTGCGGCCGGCATGCGCTTGCTCGGGCACCGACGTCAGCGTGGGCACCAGATCGGCATAGGTCGGGGTGACCGACACCGCGGAGGACACCCGCACATTGTTGCCGCGCGTGTCGGGCTCGCGCACGCTCTGGTTGGCATCGGCGATCACGGCGATGCGGTAGTTGCCCTCCAGGCGCGCGGGGATGCGCACGGTGACGGTCTGCACATAGGACTCGCCCACGGGCAGCGCTTCCGATCGCTTGACCGAGGTCAGCACGATGTCGTCGGCATTGCCGATCGTGCCATCGGCGCTCAGCACGACGCGGTCGACCCAGCTGCCGTTGGCGGCGGCGGCGCCCTGGTTGGACACCGTCCAGCTCAGGGTCACCAGGCTGCCCGAGGCCGCCTGTGCCGGCACGCTCAGGCTGGTGACGGCCAGATCCGCGTAGGTGCGGGCGACGGCGCTGAAGACGGCGTTGCCCGTGTTGTTGGTTTCGGCATTGCCGGCGGCATTGGCTTCGAAGATGATGCCCTGGCCGGTGGACGAGCTGTCCACCGTCACGGTGATGTCGAAGCTGCCGGTGCCCGCTGCCCCTTCAGGCAGCGTGAACGTGAGCTGGCGGGTGCGCGATTCGCCCACGCGCAGCGGCGCGGCCGCTTCGCCCGAGAAGGCCACCGCGGTGTTCAGCACCACGGCGCCCAGCGAGCCATCGGCGTTGCGCTGGCGCACGATCACGCGGTCCTGGTAGCTCGTGGGCGTAGCCACATTGCCCTGGTTGATGTCTTCCCATTGCAGGGTGACGGTGTCGCCGGACTGGTAACCGGTTTCGGTCACGCGCACATTGGCCACGACCAGGTCGGGCCCGGCGATCATGGTCTGCACAGCGCTGTTGTCGCCGTCGAGGGCGCCCGCGCCGTTGAACTCCGGCAGCTGCGCCATCGCATCGACGGTCACGCTCAGGCGGAAAGAGCCGATGGCATTGAGGCCCTGCGGCCAGAGGATCTTGACGGTATGCGCCTGGCTCTGCCCCGCGGCCAGGTTCTGCGCGGTGCGCACCACGGCCACATCGGCCACCACCATGCCGGTGGTCAGGTTGATCAGCTCGACACGGTCGCGCCACTCGCCCACGGCGGGGGCATCGCCCACGTTGACGGTCTGCCAGCTCACGGTGACCTCGTCACCGGCCTGCCAGTTCGAGGCGGGCGACAGGCTCAGGCCCTGCACCTGCAGATTGGCATAGGCCTTGAGCGCGCTGGAGAAGGTGGCCGAACCACGGTTGTTCTCCTCGTCGGCGCCCACTTCCGACTGGTGGTTGGCGGCATCGGTCTCGACAAAGACCTGCAAGTCGCCCGCACCGGCCGGGCCTTCCGGCAAGGTGATGTCCAGCCAGCGCAGCACCGACTGCCCTGGCACCAGCGCGCCGTTGCCGGCCGCGGCTTCCTCATAGCGCACGTCGGCCTGGGCCACCACCTCGCCGGTGGCGACGCGGCGCACGATCACGCGGTCGATGAAATCGCCAAAGGTGGCCGCGGCGCCGTTGTTGACGGTCTGCCACGACACCCGCACCGTGCTGCCGGATTGGATGTCCTGGCCTTGCTGCAGCGCGCTGACCGCCACGTCCTCGACGACGAGGTCCACGCCCCGCTCGCCAGGCGCCAAGTCGATGATGCGTGGTTGGGATGCCTGGTGCGTGAACACGACCATGCGGAAGGGCAATGCCGCCGACGAGCTGCTGACCTCATCGACCAGGATGGTGTAGCGGCCGCTGGTGGTCGCCAGCAGCTCGGCGCCCGCGTCCTCCAGCGTCTGGTGCACCATTTGCCGGCCGTAGGGATCGACGATGCGCACTTGGGCCGTGTAGTTGTACGAACCGTTGCTGGACACGCGTGCGAGCAGGTCGCGGAAATCCACGAAGAGCCGATCGCCCGCCTGCACATCGATGGCGTAGGCCAGCATCTCGCCATCGGGCTCCAGACGCCCGTCGACGACCTGACCGCTGTGGATCTGGGTCGCGGCGCCGAGGTCCAGCAGACGCACGCCATAGTTCAGCGTGTTGTAGCTGCTGTTGGCCACCGTCAGTTCATAGCGCCCTTTCTGCAGGGTCTGCAGACTGCTGTCGCTGGCATACCAGCTGCTGGTGCTGCCATAGGGACCCTTGAGCGTCCACACGACCGAACTGCTGGTGCTGGCCCCGATCAAGGCGTCGAACATCACCGAGCGGGTCTCGTCCAGCTCGAACACGAAGGTGCGCGACTGCACCGCCCCCGTGAGGCTGCCCGACAGCGTCGCGCCCAGCGCCACCGTGGTGGTGTCGCTGGCCAGCACGCGGTCGAGCTGGAAGCTCAGCCCCACCTGCCCGGTGTACGAGTAGTAATTGGGGTCGTCAAAGACGAGATAGATCGGGCCGGAGCTGTTGACCGTGCCCAGCAGCTGGTCGCCCGAGGCGTACAGGATGCCGGTGATGGCCTGACCATACTGGTTGAAGACGCGGTAATAGGGGGAGCCATTGCCGCTGGTGGTGACCGAAGACAGCTGGTTGAAGCGGATGGTGTCGCCCGCTTGCGCGTCGAGCACGAACACGCGCGCGGCTTGGAAATCGGCGCGGTCCATGGTCACCGACTGGCCATAGCTCACGGGCGTGGCGCCGCCTGCGGCATCGAGCCGGCGCCAGACGAAGCTGGTGGCCGACTGGCCATAGGACTCGCGCAGCGTGACCGTGTACGTGCCCGGCGTCAGCACGGCGGGGGTGTTGAAGTCCGAGAGGTACTGCACGCCATCGGACTTGATCACAGAGACCAGCGCGCCGCTGACGTCCTGGGTGCTGGTCCGATCCAGATACCACAGGCCGGCTTCCGCCACCTCGAACTTGAACACCTGGGGCGCACCGGCCACCAGGGTGCCGGTCCAGCTGCTCGTGGAGGGGATGTCGCTGTCGGCCGGGATCGGTGCCTGGCCAAAGCCTGCGGCGGCGCCGACGGTGTCGCGGCCGATGGTCACGCTGAAGCTGCCCGCATAGCCGCTGCTGACGGCACCCGTGCCCGCGGTCGGCGAGTACGAGGTGTTGGCGTAGCCGCTGATGCCCAGGTAATACACACCTGTGACGGTGGCCGTGTAGCTGATCGAACCCGTGGTGCTGCGCAGGGACGTGCCGGCCGCGTTGAACAGGCGCAGCGCGGTGGTCGAGCTCGGCGTGTACGGCGAGGAGATCGTGAGGGTTTCGCCGGCCGCCAGGACCAGGCGGTACATGTCGACATCGGCGCTGCCATCGGTGCTGTCACCGATGGTGCCATGCAGGATCAGGTTCGCGCCGGCCTGCAGATGCAGCTCGGCGGCATCCTGGAAGGTGGCGCCCACTTCGCCACCGGCGGCGGGCAAGGCCACGCCCGAGCGGCTCAGTGACACCTGCACCTGCCGCGTCTGGCCTTGTGCCAGGCTGGCTTGCGGCGTCACACGCAGGTGATAGACGCCCGTGGCGCTGGCCACGAACTGCAGGCTGCCGTTGTCATCGGTGGCCAGGGCCTGGCCAGTGGCATCGAGCAGGGTCAGCGCGGCCGCGCCGGCCGTCAGCGCGCTGGCCGTCAGCACCTGACCTTCGGCCAGCATCAGGCGGTAGTGATCCTGGTCGGCCACGCCGTTGGCGCCATCACCCAGGGTGACATCCAGCACCATGGCCTCGCCCGCCGGCAGGCGCAGGTCCGTGGCCTTTGCGAGCGCGTCGTCCGCATCGGTGCGGCCTTCGACCAGGCGGAACTGATAGCTTGCATCCGCATTGGTCTTGGACCACACGCGGATGCGGTACTCGCCCGCGGGCAGGTACATCACCGCACCACCGTTGGCGGTCGGCCAGCTGCGGGTGGCGGTGGTCAGCGCGTTGCCCGCGGCATCCAGCACCACGAGCTGGCTGGCGCTGTTGGACAGGCCGACATCGCTCAGCGTGATCCAGCCCGGTTCGCTGAGCTGGAAGCTGTAGGCGGTCCAGTCGTTGGCCGTGCTGAAGCTGCCTTGCACGAGCTCGCCCATGGCCAGCGGCTCGGTGCGCGTGACCGTCTGGTTGACGGCCACCGAGAAGCTCTCGATGGAGGCGGCCGCCTCGTAGCGCTTGACGACGAGGTAGAGCACGCCATCATCGGCGGCCTGGAAGGACGCCATGCTCTGGTTCACATTGTCCTTGACGATGCGCCCCGAGGCATCGACCAGCGCATAGCGCAGCGCGTAGCTGGTCGTGGGGCTGGTGAAGCGCAGGGTGTAGTCCTGGCCCGCCACCAGCTCCATGCGATGCACCGACAGGCTCTTGCCCGGCTCGACGCTGCCCGCGAACGCGACATCGCTGCCATGGTCGATGACAAGGGCCTGCAGGTCTTGCACGCGGAAGGCATAAGACGGCGTCGGGTTGCCGTTCTCGCCGGTGATCTCGAAGACATAGGTCCCGGCGGCCAGACGCTGCACCACGAAGCTGTCATCCGCACCAGGCGAGATGGTGGTGACCGTGCCACGCGCATCGGTCATCTTGATGGAACGGGAGGTCCTTTGCGCCGCATCGATCAGCACCGTGGTCTCGGCATCCAGCGTGAGCGTGTAGCGGTGCACATCGCCGGCCTGGGCCAGCGCGCCGGAAATCGCGTCGCCCAGCTGGATGGGCGTGGTGGTGATGGCCACCTCGCGCGCCGTCACCGTGGCCGTGCCGGCCGCCTGCGCCTGGGAGGTGGAGCTCGGGCGCAGCATCAGCAGGTAGTCCCCATCCTGTGTGAAGGTCACCGACTGCGACAGATAGGTCGTGCCGTAGTAGCTCGAACGCTCGCCCGATGCAAGCGTGCTGTTGCTACCCGGCAGGTACAGGCTCCAGGCGTAGCTGTCGATGCTCAGGGTGGGGGTCAGGTACACCGTCTTGCCCGCTTCGCCATGGATGCGCAGCAGGGTGGGCGTGCGCACATCCGGCACGGCCAAGGTGGTCTGTCCGCCCGCCTCCAGGGCGGGCACGGCACTGACATCGGTGATCTTCAGCGCGTAAGTGCCCACCCCCGCCGTCGTGCTGGCCGGCGTCACCTTCGCGGTGTAGCGGCCTGCGCTCAGGTTCAGGACGCGGTAATACGGTTGCGGCGTCGAGGCATTGCTGTAGCCCACGGTCGTGCTGAGCACGGTCGTGCCGGTGTCGCGCGACACGATGTCCAGGCCGTAGTAGCCGGCGCGCAGGTCGATGAAGTAGCTGCCGTCTTCGGCCACCTCGAACTCGTACTGCGCGTTCAGGTCATCGCGCGTCAGCGCGCCGCTCACCTCTTCGCCGATTTCATAGGGCTGCAGGGTGGTCTGCAAGTCTCGCAGGCCGATGCTGTGCGTCTTCGAACCGCTGGCGCTCACGTAGCCGGTCAGCACCACGGTGTAGGTGCCGCTGGTGCGCACGCTCAGCGCCTGACCCAGCTCATAGGTGCCGCTGGTGTAGCCCCAGCTCATGCTGGAGGCCAGCCGGCCATCCGCGTCGTAGACGCTGAACTTGATCTGGTCGTTGTAGCCGTAGGTGGCCAGGTCGCTGAGCCAGTAGTTGTGTCCGGCCTCCAGATCGGCCACCAGGACCGCCCGCAGCACCGTGCCATCGACCTGCGCGCTCACGCGCTCGCCCGTGGCCAGCGGCAGGGCATCGGCCACCGTCAAGGCCTGGAGCTGGAAGCTGAAGTCGCGTGGGGCCGTCAGCGAAGCGCTGGAAAGGTTGCGCACCACCAGCCGGTAGTTGCCCGCGCCCAGCGCATAGATGGTCTGCCCGCTCGAAACCGCGGGCGACACCGTGGCGCCGCTCCCGTCGTACAGGGTGTGGCTCAGGGTCGAGCCCGCGTTCAGCAGATCTTCGAACTTGAGCGAAACCGCCTCGTCGAGCGTGAGGAAGTATTCATAGGACTGGCTGCCACCCAGGAATCGGCCGGACACCGGCTCGTTCAGGCTCAGCGTCTGGGCCTTGGCGGGCGTGCGCTGCAGCTCGAAGCGCAGCGCAGGGCCGGTCTTTTGCGCCACGGCCAGGATGTAGGTCGCCGGCTCGCCGCTGGTGTGGCCCAGGTTGACGAAGGTCTGCGTGGACAGGTCACCCGAGCGCAACTGGTTGCCTGCCGCGTCGTAGAGGCGGTAGGTGTTGCCGGCGCTGGCGTCGGCCAGGCCGTGCAACCAGGTGTCCTCATCGCCGCTCAGGGTCACCGTGTAATAACGGTAGTCCACCCCGCTGGCCAGATCCTCCGAGACCGCACCGATGCCCGGCAGGGCCGTGGCCTGCGCCGACAGGTTCACCACGCGGAACTGGATCGGCTGCGTGTTGCCGTACAGCGAGCTCAGCGTGTAGGTGCCCGGCACCGCCAGGTCCAGGATCGTGCTGCCCCAGCTGGGGTAGTTGTAGTTGTAGACGTAGGTGCTCTCGCCGCGCGGGCCGGTCAGCACCAGGTTCGAGTGGTTGCCCGTGAGCATCTCGATGGCGTAGAGCCCGCCCTCCGCCACGTCGAAGCTGAAGTGCAGGCCCGGCATCGTCCAGGTCGTGACCTCGTCGAGCACCAGGGGGATGGCCGGCGCCGGCGTCTCGGCCGGCGTGCGCGTGAAGCGCAGCGTGGGCAGGGCCATCCCGCCGTCGGCGATGCGGGTCAGGGCCACGTAAAGTTCGCCACCCGGCACGCTGCCGAAGTTCACCGCGCCGATCGTGCCGTCGTACCAGCCCAGCACCTCGCCCGTGGCCGCCACGAGCACCACCTCGAAGTCTTCCGCGTAATCGTCGCGATTGAAGGAGAGCTCGAGGCCCTCACCCTGCTGCACCGCGATGCGGTAAGTGGCCGTCTCGCCAAGGGCCAGGGCGGGCACCACATCGGTGTCCGCGCTGACGGCGGTGGCCAGCGACCAGGGCGTGATCGCGCCTTCGCCCAGCACCAGCGCTTCGTCGGTGTAGCTGTACACCTCCAGCTCATAGTGGCCGGGCTTGAGGTAGACGCTCTGGAAGCTGCTGCGCACGTCCGAGTACTGGTCGCCGTAGGCATACGAGGGGCCCGACAGATACCAGTAATAGCTCGACGAAGCGGGCGGCACCTCGATGCGGTAGGTGCCCGCTTGCGCCACATCGAAGGCGAAGACATGGGCATGCCCGTAGGACACGGTCATGTCGGACAGCACGGTGACCGCATCGTCGGCCAGCGCGCCGAGGTCGTGCACCACGCGCTCGGGTTGCGCCTGCAGACGCGCCCACAGCGTGACCTGGCCATCGCCCTGCACACCAGGCGCCGCGTTGGTCGACACCACCAGGGTGTAGCGGCCGGGGGCATCCAGGTTGGCGTCGTAGTAATAGCCCTTGGCCGGATTGCCGTCAAAGACGAGGCGGCCGCTGGCGTCGTAGAGCCAGAAGTAGTTGCCTTCGGCGTTGTCCTCGCCGAAGCTCAGCTCGAGGTATTCACCGCCTTGCGCGTCGATCGCCCACAGGCCCAGCTGCTGGCCCTGCGGCACCTGCAGCGTCACCTCATCGTCCAGCGTCAGGGCCGGCGCATCGGCCGAGTGCAATACACGCCAGGTCGCAGCCTGGGTGCCGTGGTTGTGGACACCCAGCAGGTGCACGCCCGCATTGGCCACCAGGGGCATGAGGTGATAGCGCAAGGCAGGGTCGATCCACTCGCCTTCCTCGTCCTCGCTGGCGAGTTCCGGCTCGGTGGTGCCGATCACCTCTTCCGAGGCGCTGCGCACGGCCCACTCGCCGCCGCCTTCGCCGTAATCCCAGAACTCGCGGGCCCATTCCCAGACAGCCATCGTGTAGCTGTCCTCGGGGCCGTAGGCCCACACATTGGCCTGGGACAGCTTGCCCGACCAGTCCAGGAACAAGAGGCCAGGCTGGTCCACCACCACCGTGTGAACGTTCAAAGGCGGTTCGGTGTCGGCGGGCGTGCCTGCGACCGTCACGGCCTGGCCGATCTCGACCGGCGTGGCCTGCCACATTTGCGCGTCCTCGCTGCTCAGCGGCGTGACGGTGGCGCGCAAGGTGGCGTCGCCCGCGACCTCATCGCTGCGGCGGGTCAGCCAGACATAGGCCGGGCCATCGAGCGGGTAGGTCAGGAAACTCGCATCGTTTTCGAACCAGCCCCAGCTGTTGAGCCAGGTGCCATAGGGATCCGTGATCTGCACATAGAAGTCATCGACATGGTCCCCCAGGTTCAGACTGAACTCGACGGCGCCGGACACCGGGACCGACACGAGCACGGACTCGCCCACTGCCAACTGGCCCAGCGCCAGCGAGCTATCCTCGCCCAGCGGCTGCGCGACGGCGGCGACCGGACGAAGATGGAAGCTGGCCTGGCCGGTCTCGCTCCAGTAGTCCGCCACCATCACCAGCTTGTAGCGGCCCGCCATCAGGTAAAGCAGACGGTCCTCGTCGCCGGCAGAGCTGTGGTTCTGGTCGCTGTAGCCGGTGCGGTAGGGCGAGCTGCCACCGTCATAGGTGCCGTCCTTGTAGGCGGCGCGGTCGAAGCTGGCGAAGTGGCCGCTGAGGGGCCAGATGGGCGTGCCATCTTCGCGCTGCAGCAGCCACATGGCGCCGTAGGGGGCCTGGCCCGGATCCAGCACCCAGGCGCCGTCTTCGGCGATCTCGAAAGTGCTGGTCAGGCGCTGATCGCCCAGGACGAAGGCGGTGTCGATCGTCGTGGTGCCGGCGGCATCGAGCACACCCAGATCCTGCGTGACATCCAGTTCGCCAGCCATCGACTTGAAGCTGAAGGCGATCTGGCCGTCGCGGGCATAGCCCGGGTAGCCCCGGAAGACGACCACCGTCAGCGGACCATTCTGCGAAGCGTAAATGGTGCTGGACCATGTGTTGGACAGCGCGCCGCTGGCCAACCTGCTGCCGGACTGGTCATAGACGGCGTAGTAGCTGCCGGTGCTGCCGCTGCCTTCAGGCTGCAACAGGTAGGTGTTGCCGGCCTGCGCATCGAGCTGCCACATGTCGATGTATTCGCTGGCGGCGAAGGCCGTATCGACCACACCGTCCGCCGGCATGGGCTTGGCATCGCTCAGCGTGTGGACCACGAAGTCGTAATCGAAACCGCTTTGCGACAGGGTCAGCGTGTACTGGCCAGGGAAGGCCCAGTCGATCATCATGGGCGAACTGGCATACGCGCTGTAGCGGTAGCTCGGCTCGATGTAGTCGCTGCGCGAGATGGACGGACCACTCCACGTGACCCGGACAGACGAACTGCTGCGCCATTCGAAGAACAGCGGCCCGGCCTCGGTGACTTCAAAGGTGTAGCGCGGCACACCCACCTCGGAGGTGCCATCCGACTGCACCAGCTCGCCCACCTGCACCGGGATGGCCGGCAGGCTCGAAGGCTGCCCCGCCTGACGGTGCACCAGCAGGGTGGCGGGCTCATCGCCGACGGCAGGGACCGTGCGCGTCACCAGGATGTACAGGTCGCCACTGGCCTGGCCCTTGGTGAACACAACGCTGCCCGCGCCCGCGTAGTCGGACACACTGCGTGCGCCATAGGCATCGACCACGGACCACACCAGGCCTTCGGCCTGACCGCCGAGGGCAATGCTGAAATCGTCGCCTGGCGTGGCCGCCACCGACAGCAGGCGCGTGGCGCCCACGGGCAGGCTGGCCAGTTGATGGGCGACATCGGGGTCGATCGCCTGCGCGCTCGTGAACCGCTGGGCTTGGATGCGGAAATCGCCGCCGAGGCTGTCAGGGGCGCTGACCGTCAGGCGGTAGCTGCCCTTGGCAAGGAAGGTGATCTGCGTCCGGCCCTCGTTGACCGTGCCCGTGTCGACCCAGCGGCCATCGGCCGTCTTGAGCGCCCACTGCACCGGCATGGCGCCGGCGGCGTTTTGCCACAGCCAGGTGCCGGACTCCTCCACCGTCAGCTCGATGACGCGGGTCTGACCCGCCACACTCAGGCTGCCTTCGATCAGGGTGACGGCGTCCGACAAGGTCGCGTTGTCCTTGGCACCCTGCGGGAAAGTGGCGATCTTGACCGAGCCGGTGTCGGCCGTGGTGGCCAAGGCGGGGTTGACCCAGACGTAGTAGCTGCCCGGACGGGTCAACTCCCGCTCCAGGCCGACGCCGGCGTACAGGCTGTTGTTCTGGATCAGGTTGCCGAAAGCATCGGTGATGCGCACATGCGTCTGCATGGGCGCTTGCTGGCGGGTGATCGTGACGGTCTGGCTGCCTGTCACCCCGCTGCCGATGACCGTTTCATTGAGCTTCGGATTGAAGGAGCGCGAGCCCCAGGTGCTGAAGCCCAGGTAATAGCTGCCGCTGGCCGTCACATCCAGGGTGATGTCGGCCCAGTCGGAGCTGGCGATCTCATTGCCCTGCGCATCGAACACGCGCAGGCTGCCGTCGTAGTAATTGGGATGGCCGTCGATGCCCGAGATCGTCACGCGCTCGCCCGCGAGCAGGTCGAGCTTGTACATGTCGACATCGCCGCCGGCCTGGATGGTCGCCAGGAAGCTGGCACTGCCGCCGAAGGGCACCACCACCGTCTGCGCCGTCGACAACGTGGCGCCCACGTCGGACTGCGGCGCCGCCGAGGTCCGCGCCACCTGCAGGCGCAGGCTGCCCTGCGCGCCGGCCACGGTGCCACTGCCATCGCCGGCCTGATAGCTCAGGTTGGCCGCCGCGCTCACACCCAGGTAGTAGACGCCGCCGTCCGGCGCCGTGAAGCTCAGTTCCTGTCCGGCGATCACCGCCAGTTCCTGCCCCTGTGCGTCGAACAGGCGCAGGGCCGTGCCCACCGTGGCCTCGGTGACCACAATGCGGATCTGATCGCCTTGTGCCAGTTGCAGGCGGTACATGTCGACGTCCTGGTCGCCGCTGTCGCCATCGCCCAGCGTGACCGCCAAGCTCACGCTGTCGGCGCCCGGCCCCATGAGCTCGGCCGCACCCTCGATGCGGCCGGCCACCTCGGCGACACCGCGGCCAGTGTGGTTGCCGATCACCAGCTTGGTCGGCTCGGTCACATCCACGCGGTAGACACCGCCTGCTTGCAGCGCATCGGGGTCGATCAACAGCTCCGCGCCGCCCCCATCAACCAATTCGGCGTCTTGCGCACTCAGCAGACGGAAGGGCACATTGCCCGAAACCGGCCCCAGACTTTCGATGGTCAGGACATAGGAGCCGGCCACCAGCGACAGGGCCGCCAGCTTGCCATCCTCTTCACTCATCAGGCGCTGCGTGACCTGCGTGCCGTCCTGCCGCGACAGTGTCCAGCGCAGGTTCGCCGTGGCGGGCATCAGTTGATCCCAGGCCAGCAGGGCGGCGTGGTCCAGCGTGAAGCTGTAGCGCTGCATGGCGCCGGCTTGCGGCAGCTGTGCCACCGTGGTTTCACCCAAGGTCAGGGGCAGCACCGGGGTGTTCGCCCCCTGCACGAGCAGCGTGAAGCCGTAATCCACGCTGGCCGAAGAGCCCGATTGGCCTTCGACGGTGAGCCAGTACGTGCCACTGCGCGAGACCGTGAACGGCTGCGTGTTGCCAGACAGCGCCTGGTTGCTCTTGACGATGGCCGCAGAAGGATCGAAGAGACTCCAGTTCGCCGCGGCGGCCTGGTTGCTTTGCAGGTAGACACGGTCGCCTTCCTGCAACTCGACCTTGTAGAGCTGCGCCTGCGCGCCCGCGTTCAAGCTGCCTTGCACGGCCTGGCCAGGGGTGACGGTCTGCGCGGCCTCCTCGCCCATCAAACGGAAGGTGTACGCGCCCGTCTTGTCCTGCACGCCGTCGACGGTCAAGCGGTAGGTGCCGGCCGACAGACGCAGAGCCTTGTCCGGCGTCGCCGTCAGGTTCTGCGAAAAGATCTGCGTGCCCGCGCCGCTGTTGAGCGTCCAGGTGATCTGGTCACCTTGCACACCATCGAAAAGGAAGCGCGCGGACTCCTCGACCACGAACTCATAGACGTCGCGCTCGCCGGGCTGATCGATCGCGCCTTCGATGCGCTGCACACCAGGCATCGCATCGGCCGACAGCAGCAGCTTGGGCTCCAGGACTTCGACCTTCCAGGGATTGACCTGGCCACCTTGCCGCACAGTCGCCCCGCTGCCCGGCTGTCCGTTTCCTTGTCCCTTCTGAGCCCGTTTTTGGACACGGCGCACAAAGGAAGAAGCAACAGCGCGTGCACGCGAAGACGACTTGGATCGCATGTGAAGGTTCCTGCAAACAACATCAAACAGAGAACGCGACACAGTGCGCGAAGCGTCCCGCTACCTAACCCATTCAGGTGGTGCGGGCATTATTCGGAAGAACCCGTGCCCCAAGTCGGGGCACCCCTGAGACCGGGGGGCATTCCAGCCCACGAGAATGCGTGGGTCACTGTCCCCTTTAAGCCGCGCCGACCGCTAATCCAAACCATCTGACGGCTGGCATCGGTAAATCGGCCCGATGCAAAAAGGGCAGGCGCATCACACGCCTGCCCTGCATGGAAAAGAATGGACATCACCGGGCTTGGCAGCCCGGCGCGCAGCCGCATCAAGCCGGTGCCGAGGTGCGGATCAGGTGATCGAAGGCAGCCAGCGAAGCCTTGGCGCCATCGCCCGCGGCGATCACGATTTGCTTGAACGGCACCGTGGTGCAGTCGCCGGCGGCGAACACGCCCGGCACATTGGTCGCGCCCTTGGCATCGACGATGATCTCGCC
>CAYPUS010000003.1:0-26208 GCA_964413815.1 uncultured Aquabacterium sp.
CCAGGGTGAGGGCCAGGGCCGGGTTGCGCAAGGCCACGGGTGTGGCGGCGTCCAGACGCGGCAGCCATTCGGCTTCCAGGCCCAGCAGGCTGTGGCACAGGGCGTCGGCCAGGGCCTCGGCCGCCTCGGGAGACAACTGGGTGATGCGGTCCCACAAAGGGGCCAGCCACTGGCGCGCTTCCACGGGTGAGCCCAGCTCGGCCATGCGGCGCACGGCGTGCGCGGCCACGAGCGGGTCGCGGCGGTCTTGCGCGTCCAGGTCCTGCCACAGCTGGCGCAGCTGATCGGCATCGCGGGCCGCGGCCAGCGTTTCGGTGGCCAGGGTGCGCAGCAGGCCTTCTGCCGCGCCGCTGGTGAAGCCCTGGTGCTTGGCCAGTAGGCGCGCGGTCTTGAGGGCCTCCACGGGCTGGCGAGCCAGGCGCGTGGCCTGCAGCTTGAGCCGCAATGCCTGCGTGCGGCGGGCCACACCGGGTGGCAGCTCGGCCAGGTCGCGCAGGGCGCGGGGGGCGTCGCGGTCTTCGAGTGCGCACTCGGCCGCCAGCAGGCGGGCGCCTTCTTCCACGGCACGGGGCTTGCGCGTCAGGCGGGACAGCTCGATGGCACGTTGCAGGTGCTCGTCACGGCGGCTGCGGTCCTGCAGGCGGTGCAGGCTGCCAGCCGACAGGAGGTGGGCCAAGGCGGTGAACTCGGCATCGAGGGTCAGCTCGGGCGTGTCGGCCTGGATGGCCACGGCCTTCTGGCAGGCCTTGTGCGCGCGGGTGTAGCGGCCGGCCATGTACAGGGCCAGGCCTTCGCGCAAGGCCGCCTGGGCCACCCGGTCGCGCTGGGCGGTGCGCCATTGCTTGGCGCGCTCGGGCAGGGCCAGCAGGCTGTCCAGGCCGCGGACCAGCGAGTAGATGGCCAGGAAGATCAGCACCAGGCTCAGCAGGAACAGATTGAGCGAGATGTCGGTGCGCCAGCCCAGCCAGTAGATGGTGACCAGGCCGTCGTTGGCGCCGAGCGCGGTGGCGCCAACGACGGCCACCACGGCGAGAAGAAGAAGCCAGACGATGCTGCGCATGAGGGGCGGGCTCCGGTCAGCGGGTGGCGGAGATCGCCGCCAGGGCGGCCAGCGATTCGTCCGGACGCGGCACGGTGGTCTGCTGGCTTTGCAGGCTGACGTCGGTCAGCATCGATTGCAGCAGCTGGGTCTTGCGCGATTGCATGTCGAAATAGCGGGGGATGGCGGCCTGGATGGCCTGCAGGTCGGCCTGCGTGGCCGGCACCTGGCGGCTGATCAGGGCGAGGCGGGCGTTGAGCAGGCGCAGCTTCATGTTCTCGCGCAGGAAGAAGCCCTGATCGGGCGAGATCAGCATGCCTTCGGGATTGGTGATGCGTGTCAGGCGCACCAGGCCGCGCGTTTCGTTCCAGACGGTCTGGGCAGCGCCCTTGGTCCAGTCCAGCACATGGCGGCTCCATTCGGGCACCAGCGAGGCGTCAGGCTGGCTCGCTGCGGCCGAGGCCTGCGAGGCGGCGGGCCGAGCTTGTGCCTTGCCTTTGGATGCACTGGATGCCGGGTGGGTGGCGGCTTCGCTGCGAGGGGGGGGCGGCATGACTGCCTCGGGCTGATTCAGCAGGGGCACTTCGTCGACCAGGCGGGTGGCTTCGTCCAGGCGGATGGTCAGGGTGTTGAGGTCGGCCACGCGGGTGTTGCGCACACGGTCGAGGTCCTTGGCAACGGCCCGGCGGACGTTGTCCAGGCGGGGTTGCTTGGCACGAGCAAGCCGTTCGTCGGCCGCCTGCAGCGCGGTGACCAGGGCCTCGGCGCTGCCCGTCAGGGAGGCCTGCTGCGCGGCCACCCTCAGGCTCGATTCGATGTCGCTGATCAGGTTGTCGTCACGCGACAGGTTCAGTGTCTTGACCAGGTCTTCAACCTGGGTGCGCTGCTGCGCGACCTCGGCAAGCCGGGCTTCCAGCAGGGCGGCGCGGGCCGTGGCCTGGCTGGAGAGCTCCTGCGCCTGGCGGGCCAGCACGCGCGCCTCGGCCGACTGGCTCTGGCTTTCACTCTGGCGCCGCACCAACTCGCGCTCGAGGCGGTCGATCTGCTGCTGGCTCTGCCAGGCCATCCACAGGGCGCCTGCGGCCACCAGACTCAAGATGCCCACGGCCCAGCGCACCCAGTCGGCCGGGGCGTCGTCATGGGGGCCCAGGTCCGGCTGCACCGATGGGTGCACCGGGACTGCTGCCGGAGCAGAAGGGGCGGCCGCTGGGGGGACGATGGGTGGGGGTGCGCTGGAATCGGTCACAGTGAAACGATTGTATCGAGTGCCCGCGTCTTGCCTGCCATGACGCGCGCCGGGGCGGGTTTCAGGCGGCCGTCCGCAGGGCTTGCGCCACCGCGTCGAGCGTGGGCCGGGCTTGGGTGATGCGCCGCACGCCCAGGGCGCGCGCCCTGTCGGCGATCTTGGGGTGGGTGACGAGGGCGCGCAGGCGCGACCAGTCGGGGCTTGGGGCGCCAGAAAAGGGCAGGGCGGGGGCATGCTGGCCCGCCAGGAAATCGATCGCCTGTGAGCTGCTCAGCAGCCAGATGTGCGCTTCGGGCGTGGCCAGGGCTTGTGTGGCCAGGGTCTGCTGGGTGGGGTCCCATGCCCCGGGGCGGCGTTGGTAGCTCAGCACCGGTGCCACGCTGGCGCCTTTGGCGCGCCATTGTTCGGCCAGCCAGGTGCGGCCCTTGGTCTCGTTGTCGTCACCGCCGCTGACGATGCCGATGCGCCGGCCTTGCCAGTCCAGGGGGGCGAGCAGGGGCCACAGGGCTTCGGAGTCGAATTGGGCCGCGTCGGGGCCCGGACAGACGAGCTGCTCGGGGCGCAGGCCATGCGGGGTGCCTGCGTTCTGCAGCGCGCGGGCCGTGCCGGGGCCGGGGGCCGCGGCCAGGGTGTCGGGCGACCATCGCGCGCCTTGCGGGCGCAGCCGAAAGAACCACTCCACGGCCGCCGGGCTCACGAACATCAGCGCGCGCTGGGCGGCCATGTCTTCCCAGAGGGCCCGCACGGGCGCGGGGTCGGCCGGGCCGGCGATCTCGATCAATGGCAAGGGCAGGGCCGCGAAGCCCACGCGGCGCAGGTCGCTGGCCCATTGCCCGGCCTGGGGCTCGGGCCGGGTGACCAGCACGCGCGTGGCCGTGTTCACGGCGTCCGCTGGGTTCACAGGGCGGCCAGCCAGGCGGGGCCGGCCTGGGTCTTCAGGCTGGCGGCCACTTCGCGGCCAAGCGCCTCGGCCGCCTCGTGGGTGGCAGGCTGGCCTTGGGCTTGGGCGTGCACGAGCGTGGGCTGCTCCGGATGGCCGAGCAGGGCGCGAAGGCGCAAGGTAGGCTGGGCCCCATTGGCAGCCACCTGCCACTCGGCGAAGGCGGCCAGGGGCATGGAGCAGCTGCCCCCCATGGCGCGGGAGACGGCGCGTTCGGCCAAGGTGGCCAGCCAGGTGGGCTCGTGGGCCAGCGTCAGCAGGGCCTCGCCCAGGTCGGGGTGGCCGCGGCGAATCTCGATGCCCAAGGCGCCCTGGCCGGCCGCCGGCAGCATGTCTTCGGGCGTGATGTGGGTGCGGATGCGCTCGGCCAGGCCCAGACGCTTGAGGCCTGCGGCGGCCAGCACGATGGCGTCGTACTGGCCCTCATCCAGCTTGCGCAGCCGGGTGTCGAGGTTGCCGCGCAAGGGTTCGATGCGCAGGTCCGGGCGGCGGGCGCGCAGCTGCACCATGCGGCGCAGGCTCGATGTGCCGACCACGGCGCCTTGCGGCAGCTCGGCCAGGCTGGCGTGGCGGGGCGAGACGAAGGCATCGCGCGGGTCTTCGCGTTCGAGCACGGCGGCCAGCACGAAGCCTTCAGGCAGCTCCATCGGCACATCCTTGAGCGAGTGCACGGCCAGATCGGCGCAGCCTTCTTCCAGTGCGACTTCGAGTTCTTTGACGAACAGGCCCTTGCCGCCGACCTTGGAGAGTGCGCGGTCCAGGATCTGGTCGCCCTTGGTGGTCATGCCCAGCAGGTCCACGCGGCGCTGGAAGCGGCTTTGCAGCAGGTCACGGACGTGCTCGGCCTGCCACAGTGCAAGGCGGCTTTCGCGGGTGGCGATGATCCAGGGGGTGGCAGAGGAAGAGGTGGGGAGGGCAGGCGCGGTCATGCGCCGATGCTATCAGCCCTGGCCTGGCCCTGAGCTAGCGCTTGCCTTCTGGCAGCGCAATGCGCCGCTTCTGCGTCTGGTTGATGTAGTGCTGCAGCGAGCGGTCGCTCCAGCCCAGGCCGGTGAGTTCGCAACCCAGCCGCACACCCTTGGATTCAGGGTGCAGGGCGGTGATGTGGTGGATGACCAGGCCCACGTCGAGTTCGGTTTCGTCGTCCAGCTCCAGACGGCACTGGCCGATCTTCACCCCGGCCGAGATCATGGGGATGTCGTGGGGCAGGAACAGGGCCACGCCGCTCAGGCTCACGTCGAGCACGCGCAGGGCGAGCTGCATCTCGGGCATGGCGGGGTGCCGGAAGCGTGCGACGGGCACCTTCGTCGAGAAGGGCTGCACCCGGAAGGCCGCGCGCCGCTGGAAGCGGAACATGGCCTTCGGAAACCTGGCATTGAGGGCGCGGTGATGGCCGCCGCGCACCTCGATCACGCCATCCAGGTCGAACTGGATCTTGATGCTGTCGAGGTAGGCGACGGCAACGATCTCGCCGGCTTCGAGCAGGGCGTCGAGCCGCGCGTCGCCATCGGAGGCGCTGAAGCTCAGCGTCTGGCGGGCCGCATCGACCTGCCAGATGAGCGTGGTGTAGCTGCCGCCCTGAGGGCCGCTGAGCGTGACGAGCACGCGCTCGTCGATGAGCTTTTGCAGCAGAGCCTGGATCTCCGCGGATGCGGTGATCCGGTACTCATCCAGGTCTGCGGCTTCGGCGCGGGAAAGTGGCATGGCTTGCGCCTCGCGCGATCGTTGCTCGGTCAGTGCATCTTGGTGGGGTCGGTGGCCCCACCCATCATGCGGCTCAGGTCGTTGATCCAAGGCTCCGCCAGGTTGCGGATCTCAGCATCGTTGACCAGGATGCGCTGCATGATGCGGGTCTTGAGCGCCAGTTCATCAGGGCCCAGCGGATGATCTTCCGAAGCGTGCTTGAGCTGTGCGATCAGCACGGCGCAGGCGCCTTCGAGCTTCACGACGGTGTCCCAGTCGCCTGAGCGGGCGGCGCTGAGCATGTCCTGGCTGGCGTGTTCGATGGCTTCGTAATAGCTCAGCAGATTGCCGTTCATCACTTCTTCATCGTGGGCGGTGATCAGTTCAGGGGCATTCATGCTTGCATCTCCAGGGCTGCGCGAACGACGGTGGCATCGGCCGGCGCGATCGCGATCCATGCTTCACGGACGGGTTGAATCAACTTGACGCATTCATCCAGCGCAGCAACCTCATTGCGCAGATTGGCTTGTGTCAGGCGGGTGACGATGTAGGTGTACAGGGCGTGCAGATGCTGGGCCAGCTCACCGCCAGCGCGCATGTCAAGGCCGGCCTTGAGGCCTTCATCGACGATGCGAACGGCCTTGGTGATGGCCGCGCACTTCGTTTCGATGTTGCGAGACAGCATGGCGCCCTTGGCCTGAGCGATGCTGTCGAGAGCGCCATTGAACAAGAGCGTGATCAACTGATGAGCGGATGCGCCGCTGACACCTGTCTCGATGTCAATCTGGCGGTACACGCTGCTCATGTTGCGGGAACTGAACATACTGGCAGAGGAGCCTGTGGCAGTGGCGTACATCTGTGTCTCTTCGTGTGGTGCTGCAACTCAGCGTTAGAAGCTTTATCGGCATCACCCTTCGCAGCTTGAACCACTGGGAGCCAGATGGTCCCGGAAAGTGGGCGGTTTTCAGGCGTCGTTTGCCTGGATCGCCAGTTCCTCGTCGGCGCGGCCGGCCTCCAGGGCGTCGGTGCGCTCGGCGGCGGTGTATTGCTCCAGCAACTTCTGGCGGAACAGGGCGCCGGCGGACGTGCTCACGGGCTCGTCGGCGGGCGCCGGCGCAGGGGCCGTGGCGGCTTCCTGGCGTTCCACGGTCAGGTCGCTCACGCGCCGCGCCAGCCCCTGCAGGCCGCCGTCTTCGCCTGAGGCGGACAGCAGCTTTTCGACCTGCTCGGCGCGTTGGCTGAGGGCGCGCGACAGGGCTGCGGAATCGACCTCGATCAGGCCGCCCTGGTTCATGCGGATGCCGACGCCGGCCAGGTGGTCGGCCACGCGCGAGCCGTCCTCTTGCTGCTCGCTGAAGGCCTGCTGCACGCGAGACTGGATGTCGCGCGCGGTGCGGATGGTGACGTTGTCGGCGTCGGCCGGGATGGCGCCAAGCTGCCGGGACAGTTCGTTGTAGGTCACGGCAAAGGCCTGGATGTCACTGCGGATGGCATCCGTGTCGGATGTGACCTCGACGGTGACAGGCTGGTCGGTGCGGCGCAGCACGCGCAGGCTCAGGCCCGTGGCCTCGTCTTCGACGAGGTTGTTGGACGACTTGCGCTGGCGGCCATCGATGGTCACGCTGGCGTCCTGCGCGGGTTGCACGAGCTTGCTGGTGTCGCCGCTGACCTTGCTGGGGTCGAAGCCCATGGCGCTGAGCACGTCGGCGGTTTCCTGGTCGTCGTTGTCGCCGGCGTCGGCCTCGACCTTGAAGGCGTTGTCCGTGCCCGTGGATGTGGCGCGCAACACCAGGCGGGAGCCGGTGGCATCGGTCACCACGGAGGCGATCACACCGATGCCGGCGGCATTGATCTTGTCGCGCACGCGCTCCAGCGATGTGTCGCGGGGGCCCAGCGTCACGTTGGCCTTGGGCCAGTTCGGGTTGGTTGAAAAGGTGCTGTGCGGCACGTTCCAGCTGCCCAGTTCGATCTTGAGCGTGCTGATGCCGATGACGGTGGCGATGGACGAGAAGGTGTGGGCGGTGGTCAGTGCCGCCGCCACGGTGTCGACGCCCACTTCGTAGCGCCCGGCCTTGGCCTGGTTGCTGGTGGCGTGCACGGCGGCTTCGTCGCTGGAGCTGGCCTTGGTCACCCGCCAGGTCTGCGGCTGGCTCAGGACGGCGGCAGCGTCAAGGGTGGCGGCCATGGTGCTCTTGAGCCGGCCGACGGTGGAGATGTCCGAGCGCGTTTCGCGCTCCGCGGCCTGCACGGTCGACTCCATCGGGCGCGCAAAGCCATGCGTCGCGCTGACCACCTTCTGGAGGTCAACGCGATCGACTTTAGCGGTTGTGCCGACGGAAACCATGATGCAGTCCCTCAGTACTTCATCTCACCTGTGTGCGGGTGTTGTCTGATGGCCCGATGCCATCAAAAAGACAATCACCTGAGGTGGGTTTCGGCAGTTGCCGGCGCGGCTTTAGCCGTTTAGCGTGCTTCCATCACACAGACTTGTTCCAGTTCGTGATCATCTGTGTCACGTAGCTGCTGGTGCCGTTGAGTTGCGCCATCTGGGCGTCCAGCGCCGTGTACTGGGCGCGCAGGCGCTTTTCAAACAGCGATACGCGCGCCTCCATCTCTTCCTGGCGCTTCTGGTTGGCCTGAACCGATTTGCTCAGGCCCTCGGTGCGCGTGGTGATCGCGCCTTCGAAGCCGAGCAGCTCGTCGGCCAGGGTGCGCATCCGCGTGGCGAAACCGTCGTTGGCGCTGTTGACGTTGTCGACGTTGGCGAAGAGCTTTTTCACTTCCGCCAGATTGCCCAGGGCATTGCTCAGCTTGGTGCTGTTGACCGTCAGCGTGCCGCCGGACTGGATCTCCAGGCCGATGGACGACAGCGTGGTGAACGTGCCCGATGCGCCGCTGTTGCCGCCGATCAGGGAGCGGAACTGGTTGAGGATGCCCACGGCCGTGCCATCGCCTTGCAGGGTGCCGGCCGTTTTCGTGGCGTCGTCGTACTTGGTGTTGTTGCGCAGCGTGGTGATCAGCGAGGAGAACGAGGTGGCGAACTCGGTGATGGCCTTGGTGATGGCCTCGTTGTCCTGGGCCACGGTGACCAGCGCGCTGGCGCTGGCCTTGCTGGCCGTGAAGCTGATGCCGGGCAGCACGTCGGTGAAGGTGTTGGTCTTGGCGCGCACCTGCACGCCATTGATCGTGGCCACCGCGTCCTGGGCCTGCTGGCCGCGCTCGGAGCCACTGGTCTCGCTGCCGGGCGTCAGGTCGAAGGCGAGCGAGGAGATGCCGGTGCCATCGAGGTTGTTGCCGTCGTCGTCCGATGCCACCACGCGAAAGCCGTTTTCAGCGCCGGTCTCGCGGGAGCTCATGACCAGGCGCGCGCCGCCGGCGTCGTTGACGATCGATGCCAGCACGCCGCCGCCGGACGAGTTGATCTTGTCGCGGATCTGCTCGAGCGTGTCGGAGGCGGCGATGTTGACGGTGACCGTGCCGCCATTGGGCGTGAAAGTGGTGCCGGACCAGCTGCCGCTCTGGAAGGTGAGGGAGCCCGATCCCAGCGTCGAGCTCGCGCTGGCCACCCGGTTCTTGTTGACCACTGATTGCCCCGAGGCCAGCGTGTCGACGCTGACGCTGTAGCTGCCGGTCTGGGCGCCCGTGGAGGTCGAGAAGGACACCACGCTGCTGTCGGAGGAGGTCGCCTTGGTGGTGCCCCAGATCTCGGGATTGGCCAGTTTTCTGGCCGCATCGCGCAGTGTGGAAACCGAGGACTGGAGCTGGCCGAAGGCCGAGATCTTGGTCTTGAGGCTGTCCGCGCTTTTCTGCAGCAGCGAGATGGGCTGGCGCTCCAGGGAGACCAGCTGGCTCACGATGGCATTGGCGTCCAGGCCGCTGCCCAGGCCGAGCGAGCTGAGGGTTCCGGAAGTAGTGGTCATCGTGATGCTCCTTGCGCGCGGCCCACGCCCGGATGCGGACGTGAAATGCCCATGTCCGCCGGGGCGGACATGGTGTCTTTCGGCAGGTCCGCAGAGAACTTGAAGAGGCCGGCGGCCTCTTTACGCGCCTGCGGCGTGATCAACCGCCCAGCAGCTGCAGGACCTGCTGCGGCAGCTGATTGGCCTGGGCCACCATCGCGTTGCCGGCCTGCTGCAGGATCTGAGCGCGTGACAAGTTGGCGGTTTCGACCGCGAAGTCGGCGTCCATGATCCGGCTGCGGGCGGCGGTCTGGTTCTCGGCGGCCACCTGCAAGTTGGAGATGATGGCGTCGAAGCGGCTTTGGGTCGCACCGTAGACCGCGCGTTCGGAGTTGATCTTGTCCAGCGCGCCGTCGATGTTGTCGATCACGACCTTGAGGGCGGCAACGTCGGCATCGCTGCCGATGGAGACCAGCGAGTCGGTGACGGCGGTGATGCTGGCGTCGGCCAGCATGTTCGAGGTCGAGATCGTGATGAGATCGTCGATCGTGGTGTTGGCGCCGATCTGGAAATCCTGCGCACCCGCACCGGTGGCGAGGATCGCCTTGCCGTTGAAGGTGGTCGCCCCCATCACGCGGGTGATTTCCGCGCTGAGTTGGGCGAATTCCTTGTTCAGGGAATCCTTGTCGCTGGAGCTGTTGGAGGCATTGCGAGCCTGGACGGCCAACTCCCGCATGCGTTGCAGCGCATCGGAGATCTTGCCCAGCGCCCCTTCAGCGGTTTGCGCCAGGGAGATGCCGTCGTTGGCGTTGCGCGCCGCGACGTTCATGCCCCGGATCTGCGCGTTCATCCGTTCGGCGATGGCCAGACCGGCCGCATCGTCCTTGGCGGAGTTGACGCGCAGGCCGGATGACAGCCGCTGCATCGACACCGACAGAGACATCTGCGATGTGTTGAGATTGCGCTGAGCGTTCAGCGAGTTCAAGTTCGTATTGATCGTCTGAGGCATACGCACTCCTAAAAGTCATCAGACCGTCGCCCCCATCGGGCCTCATGTCGTTGCTTCCGGAGGTCTTCGAACATCCTTCAGCCAGTGGTATGGATGTTCCGGCGAATCTTGAGTCCTCAAACGCGCAAATAAACCGCCTTTCCGTGCCCAGTTTCAGCCTGGAAAAAGAAAAGCCGCCCGAAGGCGGCCTTTTGGCTCAGATGCCGACCTCAGTGTCCGCTGAGGCCGGTTCTGGCGTGCTTAGCGCAGCAGGGACAGGACTTGCTGAGGCAGCTGGTTGGCCTGAGCGATCATCGCGTTGCCAGCCTGTTGCAGGATCTGGGCGCGAGACAGGTTGGCCGTTTCCACCGCGAAGTCGGCATCCATGATGCGGCTGCGGGCGGCGGTCTGGTTCTCGACCGAGACTTGCAGGTTGGCGATCACCGAGTCGAAGCGGCTCTGGGTGGCACCGTACATGGCGCGCTCGGAGTTGATCTTGTCGATGGCGCCGTCGATGTTGTCGATCACGGTCTTGATGGCGGCTGCGTCGGCGTCGCTGCCGATGCTGACGGTCGAGGCCGTCACGGCGGTGATGCTGCCGTCGCCGTTCATGTTGGTCGTGGTGACGGTGATGGTGTCATCGCCAGTGGTGTTGGCACCGATCTGGAAGTCCTTGGCGCCGGCGTTCGAGCCCAGAATGGTCTGGCCGTTGAAGGTGGTGCCGCCGATCACGCGGGTGATTTCAGCGCTGAGCTGGGCGAATTCCTTGTTCAGGGAATCCTTGTCGCTGGAGCTGTTCGATGCGTTGCGGGACTGGACAGCCAGTTCACGCATGCGCTGCAGGGCGTCGGAGACCTTGCCCAGGGCGCCTTCAGCGGTTTGGGCCAGCGAGATGCCGTCGTTGGCATTGCGGGCTGCCACCGTCATGCCGCGAACCTGCGCGTTCATGCGCTCGGCGATGGCCAGGCCGGCGGCGTCGTCCTTGGCGGAGTTGATGCGCAGGCCGGAGGACAGGCGTTGCATCGAAGTGGCCAGTGAAGCCTGGGAAATGCCGCTGTTGCGTTGGGCATTCAGCGAAGCGATGTTGGTGTTGATGATTGCGGGCATGGTGTTTTCCTAAGAAGTTGCAAAAGTCCCGGCAGGTAGCGCCGGCATTTGTTTCAGCGGTGATACAGCTACCGCCATTGCCAGAGACCGACGCTAGTCAACCGCATTGCCCTGGTGGCTTGAACCACCTGAACCATCGGCCGGCTAACCGGACCACGGAACCTCATCTGAAGACCGTTGCTTTGCATATCGGCGCCGCTTTGTGTGAACTTGAGTTCTTCGCGATTCCGGGATTCGTGAAAAAGTGTCGAGAGAAAAGGCATTGCTTTGCGCCGCATCTTCAGCCCCGACACGAGGCCACGATCTCTAGACTGACGGCACCCTTTCTTATGAAATAGGTGGCATCAGCCATGCAAACTTCGATCGCTCCTGTTATCGGCCAGCAGGCCAAAGTCTTGAAGCAAGCGCACAAGCACTGGGAGCAGGGCCTGGCGTTCGCCAGGAAAGGGAACTGGGGCGAAGCGGCCAAGGCCTTCGAAAAAGCCTGCAAGGTGCGGCCTGCCGACACCCTCTATAGATTGAACCTGGCGCGCGCCTGTCTGCGCGCGGGCCAGGCGCAAGAGGCCATGGCGCACACCCAGCGCATCCTTGATCAGGAGCCGCAGAACCTGCTGGCGCGGCAGTTCATGGGCGAGTGCCTGGTGTTTCTCGGCCGCCATGGCGAGGCGGCCAGCTTCATGCAGCAGTTGCCGCCCCAGGCGCGGCCCAACGCCGAATACCTTCAGCAACTGGGCAACAACCTGTTCTGTGCCCAGCGCCACCAGGAGGCCATCCAGGTGCTGCTGGAGGCGCTGAGCATGGACGTGACCCATGCGATGTCGCACTACCGGCTGGGCCTGAGCTTCAATGCCGTGGGCATGAAGGCCGAGGCCATCGAGTGCCTGACGACCGCGCTGGCGGTGGACATCGGCGGCGGTGTGCTGGCTTGCCGTTCCCTGCTGGGCTTCATGCGCCGCGAGCTGTGCCGTTGGGGCGAGGCCCAGGCCGACCTGGACGAGGCCGGCCAGCTGCTCAATGCGCTCAAGCCGAACTCGGTGGCCTGGTCATCGGTGTTCGCCATCGTGACGCTGACGGCCGATGTGGGCCGCCAGCTGCGCGCCGCCCAGGTCGCGGCCAACTACTATGCGCTGGGCATCCAGCCCATGCCCGCCCTGGCACCCAAGCCGCTGGGGCAGAAGATCCGCCTGGGCATGGTGTCCAGCGACTTCCACCAGCACGCCACCACCATCCTGATGGCCGAGCTGCTGGAAAAGCTCGATCGCGATCGCTTCGAGGTCCATCTGTATTCGCACGGGCCGGACGATGGCAGCCCCATGCGCCAGCGCATCAAGGACGCTGTGCACAGCTTTGTCGAAGTGGGCGCCATCAGCGACCGGCAGGCCGCCGAGCGCATCCGCGAAGACGGCATCGACATCCTGATCGACCTCAAGGGCCACACCGTCAACGGCCGCATGGGCATCTTCGCCCACCGGCCGGCGCCTGTGCAGGTCAGCTATCTGGGCTTTCCCGGCACCAGTGGCGCCACCTACATCGACTATTTCATTGGCGACGCCACGGTCTCGCCCTTGAGCGAGGCCGGCTGCTACACAGAAAAGCTGGCGCTGATGCCGCATTGCTATCAACCCAACGACCGCAAGCGCCCCTTGCCCGCACCGGACAGCCGCGCCCGCCACGGCCTGCCGGAAGATGCCCTGGTGCTGTGCGGCTTCAACCAGCCATTCAAGCTCTCGCCCGAGGTCTTCGACGTGTGGTGCGAGCTGCTGAACCGACTGCCGAGCGCGGTGCTGTGGCTGCTGAGCTGGAACGACACGGCCCCCGATGCACTCAAGCGGGAAGCCGCCCGCCGCGGCATCGATCCCGCCCGCCTGGTGTTCGCGCCCAAGGTGCACATCTCCGAGCACATCAGCCGCTTTGCCCTGGCCGACATCTACCTCGATACCTGGCCTTGCAATGGCCACACCACGGTCAGCGATGCCCTGTGGGCCGGCGCGCCGGTGGTGACCTATGCCGGACGCAGCTTCGCCCAGCGTGTGGCGTCCAGCCTGCTGGGCAATGTGGGCCTGTCCGAGTTCAGCTGCCCTGATCTGGACACGTACAAGGCGCAGGTGTTAAAACTGGCGGCCGACCCTGCGCGCAGGCATCAGATCCGTGCGCATCTGCATGCGGCAAGGCAAGACGCTCCCCTGTTCGACAGCGACGCCTATGCGCGCGACTTCGGCGAACTGCTCTGGCGCATGGCCGAGCGCCACGCGCAGGGCGAGGCGCCCACGCACCTGGACATCCACGGTCCCATTCACGGTTCCAACATCGGCGCCTGACGCCGGCGGTGACAAGAAGAAAGGTCTGGACAGATGAACGACACGCACGCCTTGCCACCGGTCCACATCAGCATCGTGCAGCCCTTGGGCTACATCCACTCGCTGGGCTTTCTCGATCAGGCACGCTACCTGCGCTACCAGTTCCGGCGTTTCGGCGCGCAGGTCACGATGGCCAAGAACCGGTTGCGGCATGACGCGGTGAACTTCGTCCTTGGGGCGCACCTGGGGTTCGATCCGGCCTTGCGCCAGCGGCACGCCTGCATCTTCGTCAACCTGGAGCAACTGGGCGATGGCGGCGCGGCGGTGTCGCAAGACTATCTTCAGCTGCTGCGCAGCTCGGCCGTGGTCGACTACGACGCGGCCAATGTGCCCACCTATGCCGCCGACACCGGCGATGTGCCGGTGGTGCCGCTGCTGTATGCGCCTTACCTGCGGCCGCAGCAGGGCATCGATCTGGCCCAGCGCCCTTTTGATCTGCTCTTCATCGGCAGCATGAACCCGCAGCGCCAGGCCATGATCCAGCGCATCGAGGCCTGCGGCGTGTCCGTGGCCATGTTCGACCATGCCTTGTATGGGCCAGAGCGCGACGCCTTCATCCTGCAGGCCAAGGCGGTGTTCAATACGCCTTTCTATGATTCGAGCCGCTTCGAGCAGGCGCGGGTTTCGCACTGCCTGTCGCTGGGCACGCCGGTGATCTCCGAGCGCAGGGCCAGCACACGGCCGCATCCGGCTTTTGAGGACTGCGTGACCTGGCTGCAGGAATCCGAGCTGGAGACTTTCTTCAAGACGCGCTTCGGCACACCGGCGTTCTTTGACGAGGCCTGTCGGCAGGTCGAGCGTTTCACGCAGGCCGACCCCATGGAGGCTTATGCGGACCTGCTGGCCTTTGCCGTGGGCTTTGCGCGCGGGCACCATGAGCGCCGCGACACCAGCCCCTGGCAGCCCACGCGCATCCACCTGGGATCGGGCAAGGACTACAAGCCGGGCTGGCTGAACCTGGACGTGGTGGACCGGGCCCAGCCCGATCTGCTGCTGGATCTGGCCGCGCCGATGGAATTTCCGGTTCGCCGCTCATCGGAGACGGTGGGCGAGGTGCTGCTGGAAGAGGGCAGCGCCGATGTGATCCATGCCAACAATGTGCTGGAGCATGTGCCCGACCTGGTGAACCTGATGAGCAATGGCCTGAGGCTGCTCAAGACGGGCGGCGAGTTCCAGATCGAGGTGCCTTATGAGCGGGCGCTGACGGCCTGGCAGGACCCGACACATGTGCGGGCGCTCAATGAGAATTCCTGGATCTATTACACCGAGTGGTTCTGGTATCTGGGCTGGTTTGAGCACCGTTTCGAGATGGCCAGCTCTCAGTGGCTGGATGCGCAACTGCAGCCTTGTCAGCAGGAGCAGGCCGCTTTCATGCGGGTGACCTTGCGCAAGGTCGAGACGACGTTGCGCGAGCGGATGAAGGCGCGCACGATGCAGCCTGATCTGCGGCTGCCTGAGGACGATGTGCTGAATGTGTCGACGCCGGTCGCAGAGGACGATGTGCT
The DNA here is from genome assembly GCA_964413815.1 of uncultured Aquabacterium sp. Taxonomy (GTDB): domain Bacteria; phylum Pseudomonadota; class Gammaproteobacteria; order Burkholderiales; family Burkholderiaceae_C; genus Aquabacterium. The sequence continues at coordinate 14,765 of CAYPUS010000003.1, forward strand.
GGGCGAGGCGGTGATGCAGTCGGGGCAGAAGAAGGTGCGGGCTGCTTGATGCGGTGAGGGCGGCTGCTTGCTGAGGCTTGAGCGCTTTGTCGGGGCACCGCAGGGCAGTCCCGCGCAGCGGGACCACCACCATAGGAGCCCGGCCAGACGCCGCCCCAGCCCCGCCCTGCGGTGCATCGAAGAAGCACCCAGGCATCGGCACGAACCTAACCCTCAAATGTGGTCAACAAGACCTTCTTCCTGTCGCAAGGCCTCGGCTTTGGCGGGCACGGCTGGTTTGCTGACAGCAAAGGTTGGCACCGTGGACGCGGAAGGCAAGCCCGTCATGACTGGCAGCGAACTCACCACCGCCGTCACCGGTGCCACAACCGGGGGCGCGCTCACCGCACCCTGACCCTGCACATCCCGGTAGTACTTCGCCGGAATCCCATACCAGACCTGGTTGTCCGGCACATCCTTGCGCACCTGCGAACAAGCGCCGATCTCGGCGTTCTCGCCGATGGTCACGGCCGGCATGATCACCACGCTGGCGCCGAAGCGCGAGCCACGCTTGAGGCGGCCCACCACCTTCTCGTCGTTCTTCTTCAAATCCGGCGTGTCCGTCACCACGAAGGCGTACTTCATCACCACATCGTCTTCCACCACCGTGCCCGCCGACAGCGTGCCGCGGCTGCCCATCAGCACCCGGTCGCCCAACTGACAGCGATCGCGGATCTCGCAGAAGGACGTGAACGCGCAATCGGCGCCGATCACCACGTTCTTGCCGACCTTGGTGTAGGTGCCGACCTTGGTGCGCGCACCGATGCGCGAGCCCGCCTGCACCATCGCATAGTCTTCCAGCACCACGCCATCGGCCAGCTCGACGCCGTCCTCGACGATGCAAAAGCGCCCGATGTGCACGTCGCGGCCGATCACGGCTGTCTCGGCGACGAGAGAGAGGTTGGGGTGGTTCATGTCAGGCTCCTTCCCCGCGGGCGGGGCTGCTAACGGGGCTGCGATCAGGGCTGCGGTCGGGACTGCGATCAGGGCTGCGAAGGGGAACGCCTGCGTGGCGCTCCTTGACGGGCATCTTTTTGGCGGGCACGCCAGAGACCACCGCGCCCGGCTCGTCCACGTGGCGGGTGACGACGGCGCCCGCGCCAACCGTCACGCCAGGCGCCAGGGTGATGCGGGGCCTGAGCACACTGCCAGCGCTCAGGAAGGCGCGGTCACCGATGCGGCAGTTGCCGGCGATGGCCACGTTGTTGGCGAAGTGCACGTCCTGGCCGATCTGGCAGCCGTGGCCGATCTTGGTGCCGTGCGCCAGCGCGCAGCGCGCACCCAGCGTGGTGACCTCGTTGACCGAGCCGCGCACGATGGTGATGTCGGTGCCCAGGAAGCAGTCGTCGCCAATGTGCGTGCCGCCGATCTGGGGCTGCACGATGCGCTGGCCTTCGTGCCAGACCCAGGCCACGCCGGTGGCGCCGATGGTCGAATGCGATTCGATGCGCACGCGGTCGCCGATGCGGCTGCCGGCCTTGACCACCACGTGCGAATCCAGGTGCACCTCGTCGCCGATCTCGCAATCGGCTTCGATCACGCAATAGGGGCCGATGTGGGCATCGCGGCCGATGCGGGCATCGCCAGAGACGATGGCGGTCGGGTGGATGTGGCCTGTGCTGGGCGCCGGCGCGAAGAAGTGCCGCATCAGCAGGTAGTAGGCCACCTGCGGGTTGGCCACGCGGATCAGGCAGGCCAGTTCGTCGCTGCCGGGCCAGGTGTCCGAGGCCAGCACGACGACGTCGCGGTAGGTGAAGGCGGGCGGGGAGCCGGCATCTTCCCAGAAGTAGATGCCGCGGTCTTCCTGCGCGAAGTAGCTGCAAAAACGCAGGGCGCCCGGTTCGCGCTGCACCCGCGTGTCGTGGGCGATGCCGCAGGCATCGAGCGCCAGCTCGATGTCGCTCAGGCTCAGCTGCGCGTTGCGCACGGTGCGGTCGCTCCTGCGGCGTCAGGCGACGGCCATCGCCTCGTCTTCGTGCTGCCGTTGCTGGGCATGGCCCTGCGCAGCCGCATCCTTCCAGAACACGAAGAAGGGCTCGCGGGCATTGCAGCCGAAGTCGGCGGGATTCAGATCGGCCAGCAGGGATTGGTGCGCGATGGGCTCGCCCTTGAAGCCGGCCGCCTGGAAGTAGTCGGTGATGTCGCTGCCGAACAGGCGCACGTGGTCGTCCTGACCGAAGAGCAGGCGGGCCGTGTCGGCATCGGGCTGCTGGTGCAGCTCCAGGGTCTTCTTGATCGAAGGCGCGTAAGGGGTCTGCGCGATCAGCAGGCCACCGACCTTGAGCACGCGGAACATCTCGCTGAGCGCCTGCTCCGGGTGGTGCACATGCTCCAGCACGTGGTTGCAGATGATCAGGTCGAGCGTCTCGTCCTGGAAGGGCAGGTCCTCCACGTCGATGCGGTGGTGGTCTGCGCGCGTGGGGTGCAGGTCGCCGCGGATGTACTGCGCGGGGCCGACGGCTTCAATCAGGCGCTCGAGCTGGGGCTCGGGGGCGATGTGCAGCAAGGTGGCGCCGGCCAGCTTTTCGCTGACGCCCGAGCCCAGCATGTACAGCCACAGATGGCGCAGGCGGTCGTTGCTCTGGCAGGAGGGGCAGCCGTAGATGGACAGGTCCGAGCCCACCGTTTCCAGGATGGTCATGAGCGGGCTGCGCTGGTCCTTCAGGGGGTGGGGCAGCCAGTTCGAGACGGTTTGCTGGCAGATGCTGCAGTAGGGCATGGTGGTCCTCTAGGATCGTGCGCACGGGGCGCAGATGGTCATGTCGCCATGATGGTGGGAGCGGCGCCCCGGGCATCCGGCGATGAGGTGGTGATTCCTGCCGCTTTTGACGCGGCGGGCGAGGGGGCGCCGGGCGCGTCCGTCTGGGAAAACAGGGCGTTCATGGCTTCCTCGCACTCGATGGCGGCCAGATCGGGCCTCGGTGCGGGGGCGGGCTCGGCCGCGGCGGTGGGGCGCTGCGTGGCCGTGGCCGTGGCGGGTGCATCGGCCTGCCCGAGGAACATGCGCGCGAAGGTGTCCATCACCGTGCCCAGGCCACGCGGGCTGATGTCGCGCAGGTCTTCCGAGAGGTACTGTCCGAAGGACTGCGCCGCATTGAAGATCTCGTAGGACATGAAGTAGTCGGCGAAGTCGTGCGCGTCGCAGACCTTGCCGGCCACCGCGCGCAACACCGATTTGGAATAGCTGGTCGACAGCAGCACGTGCTGGTCCTGGTGCGTCGCCGCCAGCGCCACGGGGCTGACGGTGAAGACGAACTTCAGCTGCGGGTTGACGGCGCGCAGCTGCGCGATGACGAAGTTCAGGTCGTTCAGACAGGCCTCGTAGTCGAGGTTGAGGCTGCGGACCTTCACGTCCGCCTCGGTGCCCAGCGCCACTTCGGGGTGGATGCCGAACACGGTGCCACTGTCTTCGTCCATCCAGCACTCGGTCAGGCCCAGCGTGAAGATGAAGACGTCGGCGCGGGTGAACATCTCGCGCAGGCGCAGCAGGTGGTGCAGGCGGTCGGCGAAGGCTTCTTCAAAGGAGTCAAAGCCGGTCTTTTGCAAGCCTGGGCGCAGCAGGTCGACCCAGCGGCCATCGCGCCGGGGGCGGATGAGGAAGCGGCCTTGCGTCAGCGCAAAGACCTGCTCCACGATCTGGCGCAACTCGCGCACGGTGTAGACATTGCCCAGGCGCGCCGAGGCCGTCGTGAAGCCGTGGGCCTGTGCTTCCTCCGCCGTCATCAAGGGGTGCGGCGGTTCGAAGTTCGGGAAGTTGTAGCCCAGGCGGTGCAGCTCGCGGGCAATGCGCTGCGCGAAGCAGCTGCCCGCCGAGGCGATCACGTCCTCGCGGCCGATGGTGAACTTCGCGCGCTCGTGCTTGAACACGTCCTGCCAAGGCACATTGGAGACCGCCCGAGCCCAGAAGTTGCGATCAGGCAAACGCTTGTACGGGTGCATGGTGCGTCCTTGTTGGCGTCGCGGGCGTCTTGAGAAGCGGGGGCAGCAGCAGGCTGTAGTAGCTCGGCGCGGCATGCGTGGCGCCCTGCCAGTGGGGCGCCGCCAGGAAACCGTCGGCGTCCCGCGCCTGGGCGGGCGGCGGCAGCACCGGCACGTTCAGCGCATGGCAGGCCTGGCTCAGCACCTCGACATAGGCGTGATAGACCTTCAGGCGCAGCCACTTGTCCTCGATCGGGTGGCGCTCGAAATCGAAGGCTTCCGGATTCGCCTGGATCTGCGCGGCATCCGCGATGGGCGGCGGGGGCAGCACGAAGACGATGCGGGCGCGGGGCAGCAGGCGCTGGATGGCGCCCAGTTTGCCGCCTACCAGCGCGGCCGATGAGCCCAGCTGGCGCAGCATCACCGCGCGCGGAATGATCTGGCGACCCAGCAGGATCGGGTCGGGCACCTGCGGGCAGATGAAGTCGAAGGGCACCTCGTGGCGGCACATGAAGCGGCCGTTGTGGTCGTTGCCATGCATGGACACCAGGCACAGTGTGTCGGGCTGGTTGTGCGCGGCCAGCCTGCCGGCCCAGGGATCGGCAATCGCCCATGCATCGCCCTGGCGTGCGAACACCTGGGCCTTGGGGTTGAGCAGCAGGAAGTCGGCCAGGTGGCCGCCTGCTTCATCGGTCACGGCCAGCGGCGCGGCCAAGGCGGCGTCCCAGACCCCTTTTCTGACGCTGCCCAGCGAGCGCGCCATGAAGATGCCGTGGCTGTCGCCAATGATGAGCGTGCTCATGGGTGAACGGGCTCCGGCTGCGTCAGCGCCTGGCCTGCCGTCTGGCGGATCAGGCCCGCCACCCGGCGCACGTCCTCATCGCTCAGCGAGGGATAGATCGGCAGGCAGATCACGCGCGAGGACACGCTCTTGGCCACCGGCAGCAATTCATTGCTGGCCGAGGGCAGGCCCCGGTACATCGGGAACTCCGAGATCAGCGGGTGGAAGTAGCGCCGGCCATTGAGGCCCTCTGCCTTCATCTGCTGATAAAGCGCGTCGCGGCTGACAGGAAAGTCCGCCTCGACCAGGATGGGGAAGTAGGCGTCGTTGGCCGAGGCCGGATCGGCCGGCGGCTCGGGCAGGCTGATGCCGCGCACGCCGCTCAGGAGCTCGCGGTAGAGCCGGGCGATGGCGCCGCGCCGGGCGATGGCCCGGTCGACATGCTTGAGCTGCAGCAGGCCCAGCGCCGCGTTGAACTCGCTCATCTTGCCGTTGATGCCGGTGGCCACCACGGTCGTCTCGTTGACGAAGCCGAAGTTCTTGAGGTGGTCGATGTGCTGCTTGGTGCGCGCATCCGGGCTGATGATGGCGCCGCCCTCGAAGGTGTTGAACACCTTGGTGGCGTGGAAGCTCAGCACCGACAGATCGCCGTGGCACAACACGCTCTGGCCTTCGTGCTGCACGCCGAAGGCATGGGCCGCGTCGTAGATGACCTTGAGGTTGTAGTCGTCGGCGATGCGCTGGATGGCCTCGACATCGCAGGGGCGGCCATAGCAGTGCAGCGGCATGATGGCCGTGGTCTGCGGCGTGATGGCGGCCTCGATCCTGGCCGGGTCCATGTTGAAAGTTTCCGGCTCGATGTCGACGAAGACCGGCTTGATGCCGTTCCACAACAGCGAATGCGCCGTGGCCACGAAGGAGTAGGGCGTGGTGATGACCTCACCGGTGATGCGCAGCGATTGCAGCGCCGTCACCAGCGCGATGGTCGCATTGGTGAACAGCGAGATGTGCTTGACGCCCAGGTAGGAAGCCAGCTCGGCTTCCAGCTGCTGGTGGAAGGGGCCGCCATTGGTCAGCACCCGGCTGTCCCAGATCTTGCGCAGATAGGGCAGGAACTCCTCCAGCGGCGGCAGGTCCGGCTGGGTGACGTAGATGGGGGGCTTGGCTTGGCTCATGGTCGCGCTCCCGGTCAGTGGGCGGCCAAGGAGGCGTCGGCCGTGGCGCGCTGCTGCCGTGCGGCTGCCGTTTTCCAGTCGGAGGGAAGGCCCGAGGCCGGCCGCGTCGCAACAGGCGTCACCGCGCCGCTGGCCGTGCCCGGATGGCTGGCCAGCAGCCTGAGCCAGAAGCCCTGGAAGGCCGCATAGAGGCTGTCGAGCGACTGGGCCTGGGTGTCCAGGATCTGGAAGTACTCGGCCACGATCGGGTCTTCGCTGAAGTGGTGCACCACGCGCTGCGTCGCGATGCCGATGGCATGGATGGCCTGCTGCTGGCTCAGGTGCCCGTCGCGCCAGCCGGCCAGGGCGTAGGCTACCCAGGCCAGGAAGCCGACGCGGCCGCCGTGGCTGTGCGTGTTGTGCGTGGTCTGTTGCTCGTTCTGGCGGAACACGCTCAGCGATTCGCGGATGAAGGTCACCGGCAGGTATTGGCTGGCGTTGAGCACGAAGCCGATGTCCAGCAGGCCGTAGTAGGACAGGTCGTTGATGGGCGGGCGTGGGTAGAGCGCGGCGCCTTCGGCCGAGATCACCATGTTGCTGAGCTCGCCCATCCAGTTGTCGCACTGCCCCACCGTGCTGGCAAAGACCTCTTCGGTGCTCAGTTGCATCACATGGCCATCGCACTGCGTGACCATGTCGGGGATGGGCAGGCTCCATGCGGGCACGCCGTCGTCATGGCTCAGCCAGCGCTGGCTGACCGACACGCAGCAGGGCGCAGCGGCATGGGCACTCACGTGGGCGCGGTAGAAGTCCGGGAAGATGACATCGTCATCCAGGTTGAAGTGCAGCAGCGGCGTCTGGCCGCCCCACAGGTCGAGCAACTGTTCGTGGTTGCGGCGCGCGTTGCCGGGCCCCTTGACCACCAGCAGGTTCAGCTCGGAGGTCAGCTTGCCGAAGTGGCCGCCGCGGATCATGTCGGTGATCACGCCGCCCGGGCTGTCGTCCGACAGGATCACCTTGAAATCCTTGAAGCTCTGGCGGCGCAGGGCCAGGAACAGCGGGGCCAGGTATTCCTTCTTGTAGGCAGGAATGAGGGTGGTGATCTGGGTCATGCCTGGGCACTCCGGTGGCGGGCGACGAAGCCCTGGTCAAGCGCGCCACACAGGGTGTGGATGGTGTCGAACTGCGGGAACTTCTGGCGCAGGTAGTCGGCCGAGTCGAAGAAGGCCCCGGGCAGCTGCCAGCCGCTTTGCGAGTTGTGATACAGCGGCAGGCGCACGATGCGCGGGAAGACGCGGTGCGTGCAGATCGCGTTCAGACACAGGTCCGTGGCCCACAGATGCCAGCCGATCAACGGGTCGATCCGGTGGATGGAGTCACGCGCGATCACGATGGCCGCCTCGTCCATGGACACGGCGGCGTCCGAGGCGGGGAAGTCCGCCATATTGAGTCGGTCAACGACGAAGCCGGCCGGCTCGGGCTGCTCGGTCTGGCGGTTGACGCCCATGCCGATGAAGCCGATCAGCGTGCTGGCGCGGGCTTCCTGGGGGATGCCGGCCAGCAGGGCCTGTAGACGCTCGCCAAAGCCTTTGGGAAAGTAGATGTCCTGATGGCACAGCAGCACCCAGTCGCTTTGAACGTGGCGCAGCGATTCTTCCAGCGCCTGGGCGGGTGAGGTGGCCATGCGGTAAGAGACGATGCGCGCGCCGACTTCGCGCAGACCTGGCGATTGCTCGACGTTCACGCGCAGCTGGCGGTCGTTGGTGGTGGGCACGACGACATCGAACAGGGGCTTGCCAGAACCTGCGGCAGACAGGGCCGCTTGCGGCGCAGGTGCCTCCGTTGCATCGAACACCCTTTTCGCCTGGACGATGAAGTGCTTCATGCGGTGCACGCGGTCGGCGCAGCCCTGGGACACGCCCAGCGCCTCGCCGATATAGCGGGCGGCGGCACCGACGCGGTCGTCCATGCTCTCGTCGGGTTCGCTGTCGACCAGCGAGGGCATCCAGCCCGCATCCATCAGCAGCTTGAACAAGGTGGCGTGCGAGTGCGCGCGCGGATGGGCCAGGTCCATCGTGGCGGCGTCGTGCGCATCGGCCGCGATGCCGGTCGACAGATCGGCTTCGATCAGGTGGGCGATGGTGGACAGGCGGGCATGGTTCTCCGCCCGCAGGATCAGCGTGCCGCCCGTTTGCAGGCGGGGCGCCAGGTCGGCCAGCACGGCGGCAGCGTGGGGCAGGTGCTCGAGCCGGTTGATGACGATCAGGTCGAAATCCGAGCCCACATCCGCCAGGGCGGGGGCGTGGTTCACGCCCACCCAATGCACGTCGGCATGGCGCTGCCTGTAGGCCTGGGCCAGTTCGCCCTGGCCGCAGCCGATCTCCAGCACGCGCCGGGCGGCCGGCAGGGCCTTGAGCAGGCGCTGGAAGGCCGCATCCTTGCTGGGGGCAGCCTGGGTGGCGGGCTGACTGGTGGCCGGCCCGCCGCTGATCACGACCAAGGCGGGGGGCGGGGCGGAGAACGAGACGGGCGCATTCATGCTGCCATGATGGGCAAACTGGCCCGGCACGATCCGCGGATGAGCGTGCGGATCAGTGCACTAATCCCGCCCTTGCGCGGAATGTGAACTTCTCACGCCCCCAGCGTCCGCCGCAGGGCGTCCAGGTTGTGGCGGGCCAGGTGGCTGCCGCGACCATGCACGGCGCCTTCCAGCGCGGGGTTCTCGCCGATGGCCAGGCACCTCTCCCAGGTGCCGCGGATCATGGGCAGCAGCTCGCCCGCCTGTTGCGGCTGGCTGGCCGCGAAATCCAGCAGCACATCGCCCAGCACGAAATAGAAATCCGGCGAGTCCGGCCAGTTCGGCATCTCCGCCTGCGCCAGGTGGATGGCGTCTTCCAGCCGGCCGGCGGTCTTGAGCACGTACAGCGCGCGCAGCACCAGGTCATGGCGCCAGGCAGGCGTGCGCCCGGCATGCGGCCCCAGTTGCTGAAGCGCCACCTCATAGGCCTGCCAGGCGAGGCCGAAGCGGTCGTGCACCTCATGGTCCTTGCCCAGTTGGTAGCGCCAGTAGGGATCGGCCGGGGCGCGCTGCACGGCCGCCTCCAGCAGCAGGCGGTTGCGCTCGCCCTTGCCTTGCATCTGTTCGGGCAGGTAGCCGTCGTGTGCCGCGACGATGGGCAGGTCGCGGCGGGGCAGGGCGCAAAGGGGTTGTTCGTGGATGGCGCCTTCGTAGCGCACGCCGCGCGGCAGCACCCGGGGCAGCCAGCTGGAGGCGGCCTGTCGCGCGGTGCCGCGGGCGCTGGCCGTCTGGCCGCCAGCGCTGGCGTATTCGCTGCGCACGTCGATGCGGCCCAGGAAGTCGGGTGCCGTCTCGCGCAGGGCCTGCAGTGCGGGGCCGCCCTCTGCCAAGGTCTCGTCGGCATCGAGCACCAGGTTCCAGTCCGCCTCGCTCAGATCGAGCGCGGCGTTGCGCGCCAGCGAGAAGTCGTTTTGCCAAGGGGCGCTGTGCACCCGGGCGGCTTCGGCACGGGCCAGGGCCACCGTGTCATCCGCCGAGCCGGTGTCCAGCACGATCATCTCGTCCACCCAGGGCTTGACGCTGCGCAGGCATCGCGCGATGCAGCGTGCCTCGTTGCGGACGATCATCACCAGGGCGATGCGGTGCATGGGGAGCAAGGGGAAGGGCTTGGAGTTTGCGCCGATTGTGGTGCGGCCCGCCAGGTCCCGATGCCTGGAAAAAAGCCTGAAAAAAATACAGGCCGCCCGAGCTTGAGGGGCCTTGCGTGAATTAGTGGCGCTTCGCATGCACCGAGTTGAGGGGAAGTGTGCGCGCTCATGGGGGCTTCCCCTTTGCGGTCAGGAACGCAAACTGCCAATATGGTCCCGTGTGGGAAGGGTGTAGGCAAAGGCCCACGTTCGCAACCACTCGATGAGTGCAGGAGAGCACCATGGTCAAGCACATCGGTCTTGTACTTCTCGCTCTGTTCACCTCGTTCAGCGCTTGCGCCAGCGACGAGGAAAAGATCGAACTGGCTGCCGGAGAAGTGCGCCAGATCAACACCACCCAGGCGCACCTTCGCGCGATGAACCCGGTGGATGACACGCCGCGCAAGGCCAATGCGCCGCTGGTGGCCAGGCTGGTGGGCAAGATGCTGTCGGCCCAGGTCAAGGGGCTGAACATCGAACTGAGCAATGAGCCCGAGCCCGCATCGCAGACGGCCTTGCAGAACCAGCCGGAGGCCTGGCGTCTGAACCGGCGCGCCGAGATCTGCTACGAGAACTACCGCCTGGGTTTCAAGCGCGGCGGCATGGCCCTGCGCTACGAAGTCGCCTTCTGAAAAAAGGGCGGGGCGCGGCGAGCCGCAAAAAAAGTTCGCCCAAACCATGCCGGACCAGAGGGACCCCCACGATCACACTGGCCCTTCCTGCAAGCACCGCGCCTCTGTGTACGGCGCCTGCATTGATGGTTTGTGGCGAACGAGGTGAATCGTAATGCAAATGATTCTCGTTTGCGACAAGTCCACAGAATTTGATGGGGATCTCCGTCACGCTTGGGTTTTCGGCCGCCTTCGGCTATAAGCGCCGCGCTCAGAACACCTTGTTGCCTGTCAAGCGCTCGTGCTCCCGCACGGCGAAGCGGTCGGTCATGCCGGCGATGTAGTCGGCCACGGCGCGGTGCAGGTCGGTGCGCTGCGCGAAATCGGACGGCATCTCCTCGCGCCGCGCCACATAGGCATCGAACAGTTCGGCCAGGACCCGCTTGGCCGAAGCCGTGGTCTCATTGACCTGGCTGTGGCGGTAGAGCTCCTTGAACAGGAAACGCTTGAGCTGCGTGCTGGCCTCGCGCATGGGCTGGCTGAAGCGCACCATCGGCGGACACAGTCTGGCCTCGTCGGCCGTTTGCGGACGGTGCTGCTCGATCTGGGCGCGCGTGGCATCGATCACGTCGTAGACCTGCTGCGACAGCATGCGGCGGATGGTGTCGAAAAGCAGACGGCGCCCCGAGGCATGCGGGTGCTCGCTCAGCGTCTCATCCCGAAAGCGCACAAACAGCGGCACGTCTTCCAGCTGCTCCAGCGTGATGAGGCCCGAGCGCACGCCATCGTCGATGTCATGCGCGTTGTAGGCGATCTCGTCGGCCAGGTTGCACAGCTGCGCCTCCAGGCTGGGCTGCGTGCCCTGCAGGAAGCGGTGGCCCACGCCGCCCGGCTCCTGCAACTCCAGTTGCTGCGCATGCGTGCGCGAGCAGTGTTTGAGGATGCCCTCGCGCGTTTCGAAGCTCAGATTCAGACCATCGAAGCCGGGATAGCGCTCTTCCAGCTTGTCGACCACGCGCAGCGACTGCAGGTTGTGCTCGAAGCCGCCGTGGCCCTGCATGCACTCATTGAGCACATCCTGGCCGGCATGTCCGAAGGGCGTGTGGCCCAGGTCATGGGCCAGCGCGATGGCTTCGACCAGGTCCTCGTTCAGGCCCAGCGAACGCGAGATCGAGCGGCCCAGCTGCGCGACCTCGAGCGAGTGCGTCAGCCGGGTGCGGAACAGGTCGCCTTCAT
>CAYPUS010000003.1:26218-28733 GCA_964413815.1 uncultured Aquabacterium sp.
CCTGGGTCTTGTAGACCAGCCGCCGGAACGCCGTGGAGTGCACGATGCGGTCGCGGTCCCGCTGGAAGTCGCTGCGTGTGGGGGCGGGCGCCTCGGGATGGCGCCGGCCTTTTGTCTGCTCCGGATGACTGGCATAAGGGGCAAGCCACATGGCGTTCTGACCTCGCATGGGGAATGAGATGCCCGATTGTCGGTCATGCCGCGCCACCATGCCGGCCGCTCAGGGCAGGGCCGTGCGCACAGGCAAGTCGAACCCGCCGCCCAGATGTTGGCGCAGCACATGCGCCAGTTCGTCCGGGCCGAAAGGCTTGGCCAGATGGCCGTTCATGCCCGCGTCGCGGCAGCGCTCGCCGTGCACTTCCTGGCCATTGGCGGTCAGCGCGACGATGTCCACCGGCGGCCGGCCTGTGGCGCGCTCATGGGCGCGGATGCGGCGCGTGGCCTCAAAGCCATCGAGCCCTGGCATTTCACAGTCCATGAGGACCAGATCGGCGGCCTGCCGCCTCATCCAGTCCACCGCCTCCAGGCCATCGTTGACCACCGACACCCGCACGCCCATCTGCTGCAGTTGGGTCTGGGCGACCAGCACATTGACCGGGTTGTCTTCCACCAGCAGCACATGAGGCCGTGCGCTGTCGTCCTTCAAAGGCGTACACCTTGTCTCCAGGGCGTCGCCTGCTGGCGTCGGCAAGGCGGCGGCGCGCGGCACGGCCGGCAGGGGTAGCACCATGCGGAATTCCGAGCCCTTTCCCAGTTCGCTGCGGCAAGACAGCTCCCCACCCATGGCCCGGCACAACTCACGCGAAATGGTCAGCCCCAGGCCCGTGCCGCCAAAACGCCGCTGGTAGGTCCCCTCGGCCTGGTGAAAGGCCTCGAACACCTTGTCCACATCCCCCGGCGGGATGCCGATGCCCGTGTCTTGCACGGCGATGGCCAGCTCGTTCGATCCCGGCAGGCGGGTGGCGTGCAGGCAAATGCTGCCCTCCAGGGTGAACTTGATCGCATTGCCCACGAGGTTGTGCAGCACCTGGCGGATGCGCACCGCGTCCCCCATCACGTCCATGTCGGTTTCCGCCTGGAACCACAGGGTCAGCGCGAGCTGCTTTTCGGCGGCGGCCACACGTTGGGTGTCCACCAACTCCTGCAGCATGGCGTGCAGGTTGAAAGGCTGCGGGTGGATCGGCAGGCCGCCGCTGGACTCCATGCGCGAGAAATCCAGCACATCGTTGATCACGCTGACCAGGTGCTCGCCGGAGCTGCGGATCAGCGCCAGGCGGTGCAGGTCCTGCGCATCGCGGGGCCGCTCGCCCATCAGACGCGCCAGACCCAGGATGCCATGCAGCGGGGTGCGCATTTCGTGGCTCATCGTGGCCACGAAGCGGCTCTTGGCTTCGCTCAGGTACTGCGCCTGCCGCAGGGCTTCGGCTTGCGCTTCGGCCACCTGCTCGCTTTGAAAACGCAGGCGGAACAGCTCATGCAGCCTTTGGTTGGAGCGGCGCGCCTCCAGCAGGAGCATGACCAGGAACCCGCCCATGGCCCCCGCGCAGAACAGGCCGAAGGCGTCGGTGCGCTGCAGCGCATAGGCCACGTTGGGCAGCAGGATGGGGACGATGAACAGGCTGGTCGCCCACAGGTCCATGTGCAGGATGAGCACACCCAGCGCGGCCACGCCAATCCCCACCGAGATGGTGACAGCCGCCACATCGATGTTTTCCACTGGCGTGAGCCACCAGCCCATCGCCCCCCAGGCGATGCCATCGACCACGGCCAGCAGCCGGTAGTTGACGAACTCGTTGCGCAGCCCGGTGGCGTCGATGCGCATCAGCCGCATGGATTGCCAGAAGCGGGTGACCGAAATGAGGGCCCGCACGCCCAGCCAGCCGATCAGGGGTTCGGACGGCAGGTGCTCCCACAGCACCCAGACCACGGCCACGGCGATGGCCAGACCGATGGCCATGGACAGGGGCAGGCGCTCGAAGAGTGCCTTGCGCCTTGCCTCCAGGGTGCGCATCTTGAGGTCGTCTACCGCCATGAAGTGGGTTGCCTGTATCGCCTGCCGAAAAAGAAAAAAAGGAGCATGCCGCCACCTGCGACATGCTCCGAAGTGTGGGCCAGGGCCTGTCCGCGTGCCCGCCTAAGGCGGCACGCTGGGGGTCGGTCCATGACATATTGACGCCGCAAAGTTGCAAGTTCGCGGCGCGGCTGCGCGGGTTGTCCCGCGGCGCGCTTTACCGGGTGTGTGCAGCGATCACATCGCGCACCAGCGCGTCCGGCGCGGGGCGCATGCCCGCCTGGCCCAGCGGGCCGACCACCACGAAGCGGATCTCGCCGCCTTCGGCCTTCTTGTCGACCTGCATCAGCTCGATGTAGCGGTCGGCGCCCAGATCCGGCCCCTTGACAGGCAGGCCGGTGCGGGCGATCAGCGCGCGGATGCGCTGCGAGGTGGCCTCATCGATCAGGCCCAGGCGGGCTGACAGATCGGTGGCCATCACCATGCCGCAGCCCACGGCCTCGC
>CAYPUS010000003.1:28743-41651 GCA_964413815.1 uncultured Aquabacterium sp.
CCTAAATTGAGAATGGCGCGCAAGCCCGATTCCTTCTCGTCCTGGCCGACCACCCAGGCCTTGATCTCGCACGAGCGCCGCACGGCGTGCACCAGCGCATCGCGGTCACGCGCCAGCAGGCGGTCCATGTTGGCCTCCAGCCAGCCCAGGAACTCGGCATCGGCGATGGGGCCGTACTTGATCACCTCGGCCAGGCCCGCCAGCAGTTCGCGCTGGGGCAGGGTGTCGAAGGCGTCCAGGTCACAGATCACGCGCTGCGGCTGGTAGAAGGCGCCGATCATGTTCTTGCCGGCAGGGTGGTTGATGGCGGTCTTGCCGCCCACGCTCGAATCCACCTGCGCCAGCAGCGTGGTGGGCACCTGCACGAAAGGCACGCCGCGCATGTAGCAGGCGGCCGCGAAGCCGGTCATGTCGCCGATCACGCCGCCGCCCAGGGCGTACAGCACGGTCTTGCGGTCGGCCGCTTCTTCCAGCAGCCGCGTGAAGATCTGGTTGAGCGCCGGCCAGTCCTTGTATTGCTCGCCGTCGGGCAGTTCCACGTCCAGCACCGTCTTGTGGTGCGGGGTCAGGGCACTGCGCAGCTTGGCGGTGTAGAGCGGGCCGACCGTGGTGTTGGTGACGATCAGGGCCTTGTTTGACCGGGGCAGGCCCGCGTAGCTGGCCGGATCGCCCAACAGACCTTCCCCGATGACGATGTCGTAACTGCGCTCGCCCAGGTCGATGGCGACCGTCGCCTTGCGGGATGTGGAAGAAGAGGGCGTGGAAGGGGGAAGGGATGCGGCCATGATGGGCGCAAGCTTAGCACCCGTGACTTTGGCCTGCGGGCCGCAGGATATGGCGAACGGCCCCTGCTTGCGCGATTGACCGCCCCCGCCGCGGCCGGCTATCGTCGCGCCCGATGCCACATAGCCAGTTGCCACAAATGGATATCGCCAAGCCCGTTTTCGCCGACTACCCGCACAGTGGCGCCTTGTCACAGGCGCTGTCCGGGCCACGCATTGCGGGCCTGGACTTTCTACGGGCGCTGGCCGTCTTTGCGGTGCTGCTGGATCATTCCGGCCTGCAGTATTCACGGTTCCCTTACATGCTCAACGGCGCCATGGGCGTCCAATTGTTCTTCGTGCTCAGCGGCTTTCTGATCACCTGGCTGCTGCTGGGCGAGTTCGAGCGCCATGGGCGCATTGATTTCAAGGCCTTCTACATTCGGCGCTTCGCGCGCTTGATGCCCATCTTCTATGTCTACGTGCTGCTCGGCACGGCCGTGTTGCTCATCGCGGGCAAGCAGGTGCCCTGGGGCGCCGTGTTCTCTTCTTTGTTTTACGGACTCAACTACTACCAGGCCTTGACGGGAGGGCAGGCGCATTTCCTCTCACATTGCTGGTCGCTGGCCGTCGAAGAGCAGTTCTATTTCCTGTGGCCGCTGGCCCTGGCCTTGATGCTGCGCAAGGGCATGCGGCTGGACAAGGCCCTCGTGGCCCTCATCGCTGGCGTGTGGGTCTATCGGGCCGGCGCCCAGTTGCTGGGGCTGGCCAGCGACGACTACATCTACCGTGCCCTCGAAATGCGGGCCGACCACCTTCTGATCGGCTGCCTGCTGGCCGTGCTGCTCAAACAGGCCCGCTGCCGCGCCTGGTTCGAGCAGGTCCACGCGAAGACCCCCTGGGTCATCTTCATTCTGCTGGCCATCCTGTCGATCTCCGGCACCCACAACCAGAACCTCGATTACCGCTACGCGCTGGGCTACATGATCGAGCCCATCGTCGCGGCCTTGCTGCTGCCCCTGATCGTGCTCAGCGCCCACGGCAACGCCAGTCCCCTGGCGCGCCTGTGCAACGCCCCGCTGGTGCTGAAGGTGGGGCAGGCTTCCTACGGCATCTACCTGCTGCATCAACTGGTGCTCCATCCCGTCTCCATGCGGCTCAATGCGCTGACGCATTCGCCCGTGCTCACCTTCGCGATCATCGCGGTGCTGCTGGCGGTGGTCGCGCACCTGTCCTACACCTACTTCGAGATGCCGATCCGGCGCCGGCTGCATGGCCGGCGCTGACGCCGACGCCCCTACCTGAGCGGGTGGGGGGCTTCTACCAATGCCGCACGTTGCGCGGAAAGCGGACACTGTGACCCATTTGGGTAACAGTGTTTTATTGTCATTGGGGGCGCGCATGCAGGCTTTTCCGACTCCACGTCAGCACCAGCACAGCCAGGGGGCCGTCCGCGTGCGCGCATGGATGGGCACCGTGCTGGCCACCGCGCTGCTCTTGAGCGGTTGCCAGCTCGACATCCAGCCCAGCTCTGGCGGCAAGGCTCGTCCCAGCATCGCGGCCACCAAGACCTGCGCGGCGCCCGCGGGCGGCTACTGCGGCGAATTCGGCACCGGCACCACCCTGGAGGTCATCCCCGAACCCCAGGCAGGCTACGAGTTCACCGGCTGGGAGGGCGCCTGCACCGGCATGGGCATTTGCACCCTCAGCATGTCGTCGAACCACTCGGTCAAGCCCTTGTTCACGCCGGTTGCCGAATTGGCCCTGCACGACACGGCCAGCGACCTGGACGAACTGCTCGAACACGGCAAGCTGCAAGGTGCCTGCGAGCGCTACCACCGCGCGCCCGAAGCGGCGTCCGCCTACCTGACCAAGCTGTGCGGCAAGTGGATGTACTTCTACGAAGGCTTCGGGCTCAGGGGCGTGCCCAAGCCCATCGTCACCTTCATGATCAAGAACCTGCCGCAGACGGTGGGCAAGGGCTTCGAGCGTTACGGCATGGTCGCCGACCCGACTTCGCCCGATCACCTGCCGCTGGGCTTTGGCGCGGGCGCACCCATCAACGGTGTCGACACCCTGTCCTACACCTGCGCGAGCTGCCATTTCGGCAAGACGCCGGACGGCCGCTTCAGCGTCGGGCTGGCCAACCACGATTACGACTATGGCAAGCAACTGGTCGCCATGATGCTGACCTCCATGGCCGCCGCCTTGCCCTCGCAGACGGCCCTCGCACCGGAGGCCAAGGCCCAGATCCAGCCGCACCTGGACGAACTCAAGGCCAATGCCGCCTATGCGAGCCTGCTGCAAAGCCTCTTGCAGCTCACGCCCATCCTGACGGGCGGGGGCGGCGTGCCGACCGTGGGCGTGGACCTGCAGACCCAGTACATGAGCTGGAAACCCGGCACGCAGGACTTCATCATCGCGCCCGTGGGATCGGATGACCTGGTGCACACCGTCAGCAAGATCCAGCCCCTGTGGAACCTCTACACCGCTGAAGAGATGCTGGCGCGCGGCGGCCGTGGCGCGATGTTGGGTTTCACCGGCGCGACGCAGACCTTCGACTCCTTCCTGCAGGGCTTTGTCGCGCTCTCGGCGGGCGACAAGTCGCAGTACACGCCAGCGCGCATGCTGCCGCTCAAGACCTACCTGATGTCGCTCAAGGCACCGGCGCCGCCGGCCGCGCTCAAGCAGGATCCGCTGCTGGTGGCCACGGGCCAGCGCCTGTTCAACGAGCATGGCTGCGCGGCCTGCCACAACGGCCCGTCCTACAGCAGCACCCGCATCTTCACCTTCGAGGAGATCGGCACCGACGCCGCCCTCAAGCGCTGGGGGGACCCGGACCTGACAGGCAAGACCAATGTGCCCGACGTGATCACCGAGCCGCTGACCCACGGCATCAAGGCGCCCCGCATGGTGGGCATGTGGGCCCAAAAGCGCTTCCTGCACAACGGCTCGGTCGATTCGCTCGAAGACCTGCTGTGCCTGAACCGCATGCGCCCCACGCGCACGGACGAGCCGCACGGTGACCAGGGCCACATGTACGGTTGTCAGGATCTGGGGGTGGAGGACAAGAAGGCGCTGGTGGCCTTCCTGAAGTCGCTCTGAGGTGGGCGGCGAGCCTGGAAGAAGGTGACGAGCCTGAACCCCGGCACTGAAGGCAAACGGCTAGGGCTGCTTCGTTCCCGACCTGACCCGATTTGCCGCGCCCCCATGCGGGGAGGCCCGTCACGCGTGATTGTATGCGATGCCAAGCCCTTGCGCCGCGCACGGCGCAGGCAGGGTCAACGCAGTTGCAGCTCGTCGGCGCCGTAGACCACGTTCAAGGGCTCGATCACGACCTGCTTGGGGCCGTCTTCCACGCGGCCGGCGATCAGGGCCGGAATGCCCAGGCCCTGGGCGATGTCCACGACCTTCTGGGCATCACCAGCGGCCACATACAGCGCGAAACCCGCACCCATGTTGAGCGTGCCGTAGGCCTCTTGGTCGTCCAGGCCGCATTCCTGCTGCATGAAAGCCAGCACGGGCGTTTTGGGCGGCAGGGCGGTGATGCGGTAGGTCAGGGCCTTGGGGTGACGCAGCAGCTTGCGCCACCCGTGGCCGGTGACATTGGCGCAGTAGTGCGGATTCACGCCGGCTTTGGCCAGCGCCTCCGTCACGGGCGAATACAGCACGGTGGGCGCCAGCAGCGCATCGCCGTAAGTCTGGCCATGGCCGATGTCGGTCAGGTAGCCCTTGGGCAGGCGCTCGGCCAGCTTGCGCGCCAGCGACAGGCCGTTGGCGTGGATGCCGCTGGAGGCCAGCAGCACGATGGCGTCGCCCGCGCCCAGCTTGTCGCCCACCGACAGGCGGGTCTTGGGGCTGATGATGCCGGTGCAAGAGGCGGCCAGGTCGACGCGGTTGTCGGCCACGATGCCAGCCAGGGCCGGGGTCTCGCCGCCGCCCCAGGCCACATTGCAGACCTCGCAGGCCTTTTTCCAGCCAGCCACCAGGGCGTTGGCGCGCACCTTGTCGCCGAACCAGTCCGAGCCGCCGGCGGCCCAGTAGGCCTGCACGACCAGGGGCGTGGCGCCCACGGTGATCAGGTCATTGACCGCCATGGCGATGGTGTCCTGGGCGATGCTGTCGTAGTAGCTCTTGCCCGTCAGTTGGGCCATTTCATCGGCCACCAGGGTCTTGGTGCCCAGGCACTCGACGATGGAGGCCAGGTACATGGGGCCCACGTCGACCACATAGGCCGACTCGCCGCGCGAGGCCAGCACCTCGCTGAAGCCATGGCTGGCCAGGTTCGCGCCCGTCTCGGCGGCGGCCCGCTGCGCGGCCACCTTCAGCGGATCGATCAGGTCGTAGTTGACGCCGGCCTGGTCGTAGGTGAGGGGGGCTTGGGGGTTCGAAGGCGTGTCAGCGGTCATGGCGCGGGCGGAAATGGCTGTGCAGGAGTGCAAGGCGGCAAAGGCGTGATTATCCCGTAGATGGGAAGATGTCGGTCATCCACCGACTCGCCCCGCGTCCGCGCCATGAACCAGCTCGCCCAGAACCTGCCCATCCCTCTGCAGACGGCCCTGTTGCTGATCGCCTCGAACGTGTTCATGACCTTTGCCTGGTACGGGCACCTCAAGAACATGTCGGGCAAGCCCTGGTTCATCGCCGCGCTGGTCAGCTGGGGCATCGCCCTGTTCGAGTACCTGCTGCAGGTGCCGGCCAACCGGATCGGGGCCCAGGCCATGTCGGTGGGGCAACTCAAGATCATGCAGGAAGTGATCACGCTGAGCGTGTTCGTGCCCTTCGCCGTGTTCTACCTGGGGCAGCCCTTCAAGCTGGACTACATCTGGGCGGGCCTGTGCCTGGTGGGCGCCGCGTATTTCATGTTCCGGGCTTGATGCCGGGGTTGCGGCGTCATTGGCTGATCTTGCGCGCCTCTTCGATCTGGTACTCGAAGTAGCGCTGCCCCGAGAACGCGATGGTGGCCATCAGCACCGTGGCGCCCACCATGAGCGACAGGATGATGCCGATCACCGCCACCCAGCCGCTCGACGGCAGGGGGCGGCCATCGTCGGCCAGGTGGGCGTTGAAGCGGGCATGCCACTGTGCGTCGGGTGTCAGGCCATGGAGGATGGCCTGCAGCATGCTCGCGGCCACCGACAAGCCCAGGATGGGGATCAGCAGCCAGGACAGCTGGTCGTCCTGCCCGTACTCGGCCACGCGGCGCAGCCCCCAGGCCCCCAGCACGGTCAGGCCCGCGTGCAGCCAGCCCCACAGGTCGCCCAGACCGAACAGGTAGAAACGGTGCAGGCCCATCGCGCCACCCACAAAGGCGGCCCAGGTCGCCAGCGTCTTGGACCGGTAGCGGCCACTGGCGCTCGGGCCGGGCAGGGAGGCGGGCGAAGAGGAGGGCGGGTTCGTGGACATGGCTTTGTGGGATGCGGAAAAAGCGATGGCGGCCGGACATTCGCACAAACGCGCCGTCTCGGACTATAATCCGCGGTTTTCCGGCCCGAGCAGGCTTTGCTGCCAGCGCGTATCTAAACGGGCCCAGGAAAATCCATTGCAGGGCTTGGGTGCCCGGCGGCTTGCCTAAGCACCCGACCCGAACAGGTTGCCCGTCCCCGAGTGTCTCCCGGGAAGGGTGGCCGCCCATCATTTTGAAGGACACATCATGGTCGTGATTCGACTCTCCCGCGGCGGCTCCAAGAAGCGCCCTTTCTTCAACATCGTCGCTGCTGACTCGCGCAACCGTCGCGATGGCCGTTTCCTCGAGCGCGTGGGCTTCTACAACCCCGTGGCTTCCGGCAACGCCGAGACGCTGCGCGTGGCCTTCGACCGTGTCGACCACTGGGTCAAGAACGGCGCCCAGGTCTCCGACACCGTCACCCGCCTGCTGCGCGACGCCAAGAAGAAGGCTGCGCCCGCTGCCTGATCGGCGGCCGGCCCGAAGGCATGAACGGTCGCGTGTCGGCTTCCTCGTCGCTGGTGCTGGATGACGGTGTCGTCTGGCCCGAAGACGCGGTGGAAGTCGGCCGCATCGTTGACGCCTGGGGCGTGAAGGGCGGCATCAAGGTCCAGCCCTTCTCTTCTGATCCCCAGGCCCTTTTCTGCACCAAGAAATGGTTTTTGCGCCCGGCCGAACAGGCTCCGGGCGCTTTGTCGCGTCCGTCTTCGGCCGCGGCATCCCGCGGTGCCACAGCGCCTGCGGCCGCATCGCCGCATGCGGTGCCCCGCCTGGCCAAGCCGCGTTTCCTGAAGGTCACGCAGGCGCGCGAGCAGGGCGACATCATCGTCGCCACCGCCGAAGGCCTGGATGACCGCAACGCCGCCGAGGCCCTCAAGGGCGCGACCGTGTTCGTCTCGCGCTCGGCCTTCCCCACGCCGGACGAAGGCGAGTACTACTGGGTCGACCTGATTGGCCTGGATGTCGTCAACCCCCAAGGCGAGGCCCTGGGCAAGGTGGCCGACCTGCTGGACACCGGCCCCACCAGCGTGCTGCGCTGCGTGGCCGAAGCCACCGAGCCGGGCGCCGCCCCGACCGAGCGCCTGATCCCCTTTGTCTCGGCCTACATCGTCAGCGTGAGCCTGGCCGAGCGGCGCATCGTGGCCGATTGGGGCCTCGACTACTGATCCGGGCCGGGCCATGGCCGTTCGCTTCGACGTTGTCACGCTCTTTCCGGAGCTGTTCGCGCCTTTCCAGAACGTGGGGGTGACCCGCCGCGCCTTCGAAACGAAGGCCGTGGACCTGCACCTGTGGCCGTTGCGCGATCACGCACCCGGGACCTACCGTCGGGTCGATGACCGTCCCTTTGGTGGCGGCCCCGGCATGGTCATGCTGGTCGAACCCCTCCTGAATTGCCTCACGGCCATCCGCGCCGATCAGCAGGCCGCGGGCGCCGCGCGCCTGCCCGTCGTGCTGTTCAGCCCGGCGGGGCGCCCCTTGACCCAGCAGCGCGTGCAGCAGTTGGCCCAGGGGCCGGGCGCCGTGCTGGTGTGTGGCCGCTACGAAGGCATCGACCAGCGCTTCATCGATGCCGAGGTCGACGAAGAGATCAGCCTGGGGGACTACGTCCTGTCAGGCGGCGAGCTGCCCGCCTTGACCTTGATGGACGCTGTGGCCCGCCTGCAGCCGGGGGTGCTCAATGACGCGGGCTCCCATGAGCAGGACAGCTTTTCGGATGGCCTGCTGGACTGCCCCCACTACAGCCGCCCCGAGGTGCTGAGCCTGCCTGACGCCGAAGCGCCCGCCTTGCGCGAAGCGGCCGTGCCGCCGGTGCTGCTGTCGGGGCACCACGCCCAGATCGCCCGCTGGCGCCGGGAGCAGCAACTGGCCCTGACGGCCCGTCGCCGCCCCGAGTTGATCGAGGCCGCGCGGGCGCGGGGCGAGTTGTCCAAACAAGACGAACACTTTTTGTCCCAACTCACGCTATAATCTGCGGTTTTCCGATCCTCTACCCGGCTTTACAGCCCGAGGCGGGTGGCCTGCAGCTTTCTTCTTTCTTTGAAGGCGGCAGGCGTCTACCGGCCAAAGGTCCTTTCAATTTCCTGGCGCGGGCAAGATCATCAAGGAGCCTTTGATGTCCAACATCATCCAGCAGCTCGAGCAAGAAGAAATCGCTCGTCTGAACAAAACCATCCCTTCCTTCGCCCCTGGCGACACCGTGATCGTGTCCGTCAAGGTGGTGGAAGGCAACCGCAAGCGTCTGCAAGCCTATGAAGGCGTTGTGATCGCCAAGCGCAACCGTGGCCTGAACTCCAGCTTCATCGTCCGCAAGATCTCCAGCGGCGAAGGCGTGGAGCGTACGTTCCAGCTGTACAGCCCCCTGATCGCCAACATCGAGGTCAAGCGCCGCGGTGATGTGCGTCGTGCCAAGCTGTACTACCTGCGTCAGCGTTCGGGCAAGTCGGCTCGCATCAAAGAGAAGCTCGCCTGAACGAGGTTCCGCCGTGCGGCTTGCGCCGCACGGTGTCCCTGCGAAGCAGGGCCAGCGAGCTTTCGGCGGCAGGCCCATGCCGTCAAAAACTGGCCAACATCTGCCTCCCACCCAAGCCGCCCGCTGCGCAAGCACTGGCGGCTTTTGTTATGGTGTCGTCATGGCCTTCACGATCGATCCCCGCGTGGCTGAACTTCTGGGCCACGACGAACACCTGCCTGCCGTCCATCCCGAGCGCTTGATGCGCCCGGCGCTCATGCAGCGCTTCGGGCAACCGCCGGCGTGGCAGCCCGACATCGAGGTCGAGCGCTGGTACCGTGCCCCCGACCCTGTTGCCGCCTCCGTGCTGGTGCCGCTGGTCATGCGTGACCAGCCGTCGGTGTTGTTGACCCAGCGCACCTCGCACCTCAAGAAGCACGCGGGCCAGATCAGCTTTCCAGGTGGCCGCAGTGAACCGACCGACCCCGACGCGGTGGCCACGGCCCTGCGCGAGGCGCGCGAAGAGGTGGGCCTGGCGCCCTCGCGTGTGGAAGTCGTGGGGACCATGCCGTCCTACACCACCGGAACGGGCTTCGTGGTCACCCCGGTGGTCGGACTGATCGAGCCGGGGGCGCAGGAAGCCGAGCGGCTGGACCTGCAGGCCGACCCTTGCGAGGTCGACGAGATCTTCGAGGTGCCGCTGCAGTTCCTGATGGATCCGCGCCACCACCAGCGCCGCGCTTTCGACGTGCCGGGCTCGCGCTTCGAGTTCTTCTCCATGCCGTGGACATCACCTCAGACGCAAAAGGAGTATTTCATCTGGGGCGCCACCGCGGCGATGTTGCGAAATTTATACCGCTTCCTCTCGGCCTGAAACTTGGCGGCTTTCTGTCAGATGCCCTGACGGACCGGCGGCTATGATCCAACCATGAGCTTTTTTGCCGTGCTCTTCGCCTTGCTGGCGGAGCAGCTCAAGCCTCTGTCGAACCTCAACCCCATCCATCATGCGCTGACCGGCTGGGTGCGCTGGGCTGGTCGCAACTTCGACGCGGGCCTGGCCGTGCACGCGCGCGTCGTCTGGGGCATCACGGTGGTGGCGCCGGCCGCGCTGGTGGCGCTGCTCTACCGCCTCACCGATGCCTACAGCACCGTGTTGGCACTGGCCCTGGATGTGGCGGTGCTCTACCTCACGCTGGGCTTTCGGCAATTCAGCCACCACTTCACCGACATCCGCGACGCGCTGGAAGCTGGCCGCGAGGACCGCGCGCGCGAGTTGCTGGCGCACTGGCAGAACCTCGATGCCAGCGAGCTGCCCCGCACCGAGATCCTGCGCCATGTGCTGGAGTATTCGCTGCTGGCGGCGCACCGCCATGTGTTCGGGGTGTTCTTCTGGTTTGTGGCGATGTCGTCTTTGGGTCTGGGCCCGGCTGGGGCGGTGCTCTACCGCATGGCCGAGTTCGCCAGCCGCTACTGGTCCTACCGCAGCCAGGTGACGGGCGTGTCCACCCACGATCGCCTGCAAGACTTGTCGCAGACCCTGTTTTCCTGGCTGGACCATGTGCCCGCGCGGCTGACCGCTTTCGGCTTCGCGGTGGTGGGCAATTTTGAGGACGCGATCGACACCTGGCGGCGCCATGCCACCCTGTGGATCCGCCCGAACGAAGGCAGCATCCTGTCGGCGGCCTCCGGCGCGCTGGGGGTGCGATTGGGCGGCCAGGTCGCGCCGCCGGTGGGCGAAACGCGCGATGTCAGCCGCACCATCACCCAGGGCGATGCGCCCGATGTGATCCGGGCCGAGGGCAGCACCACGGGTGCGCCGCCGCAGATGGCCCACCTGCGCAGCGTGGTCGGCCTGATCTGGCGATCGGTGGTGCTGTGGATGCTGATGCTGGCCATGCTCTCGCTGGCCAATCTGATCGGCTGAGGGTGGTTCGGCGGCTTGGTGTCCGAGCCGGCTTGCGTCAAAGCTTGCGAGGGCCCTTGAGGCTCAACGCCCGCGCATGAGGCTCAAAGCGCATCAAAGCGCACGCGCTTTGGCCAGCCAGTCGCCCAGCGCGGCCACCATGTCGGCCTGGCTGAACGAGCAGCTTTCTTCCGTGAACAGGGCGGCGCTTTCCAGTTGGTTGAGCACGCGCTCCAGCACATCGATGTAGCGCTGCGGCAGGGCCGGCTCGTGGGTGCTGGCGGCATCGCGCCAGTTGCGGGCCAGGTCGTCGACGGACATGGCGCCGTTGGAGAAGGCTTGCAGGGTTTCGGGCAGGGAGGACAGGCGGTCGGACATGGTGCGGGTCGCTCAAGTCGAGGAAGATCAGCAAAGAAGGTCAGCAAAGAGGCTCAGGAGGCCGCTGACCTGCAAGCCATTCGCTTGGCGTGCAAGGCGGCAGGCTCACCCGCTACCAGCGGGGCTGGCTCAGCTCCTCATAGAGGGCCTGGTACAGGCTCAGGCGGATCGGGCTGATCTCGCCTTTGGCCACCGCGGCCTGCACGGCGCAGCCGGGTTCTTGCCGGTGGGTGCAGTTGTGGAAGCGGCAGTCGTTCATGTGGCGGGCCAGGTCGGGCATCCAGCGCGGCAGATCGGTCGGCGCGATGTGGTGCATGCCGAACTCCTGGAAGCCCGGCGAGTCGATCACTGCGGCGGACCGCTCGGCGTCGAGCCAGTACCAGAGGCTGGAGGTGGTTGTGTGCCGGCCTGAGTTGAGGGCTTGCGAGATCTCGCCCACCTCCGCCTTGGCGTGGGGCAGCAGGGTGTTGATCAGCGTGCTCTTGCCGGCGCCCGAGGGGCCCAGCACCAGCGAGGCACGGCCTGCCAGCAGCGGGCCAACCTGGGCGCGCGCGGCCTCGGTCTCCTGCTTGAGCGACAGCTCCACCACCTGGTAGCCCATGGCGCGGTAAGGCGCCAGTCGCTCGCGCGCGGCGGGCGCACCGGGCAGGTCGATCTTGTTGAGCACGATGGTGGCCGGGATGCCGGCGGACTCTGCCGAGATCAGCGCGCGTGTGAGTTGCGCCTCGCTGAAGACGGGCTCGACCGCGATCCACATCAGCAACTGGTCGATGTTGGCGGCAAAGGACTTGCTGCGCCATTCGTCCTGGCGATAGAGCAGGTTGCGGCGCTCCTGCACCGAGACGATCACGCCTTCGTCGCCGCCATCGAGGGTGTGTTGCCACATCACGCGGTCGCCCACCACGGCTTCGCTTTTCTTGCCGCGCGGGTGGCAGATCAGCCGTTGTCCCGCATCGTCCTCGACGACGAGGTGCCGGCCGTGGGTGGCCACCACGAGGCCGTTCTGGCACTGGCTGGTGTCGGCCTGCTTGGCGGGCCGGGCCGGGCGTTTGCCGGATGCGTTGGAGCCCGCGCGCTTCATGCGCTCAGGGCATCCACACGGGCGGCGCAGATGAAGTCGTTGCGTGACAGGCCGCCCACGGAGTGGGTCGACCAGCGGAGGGTGCATTGCTTGTAGCTCACGGCCATGTCGGGGTGGTGATCTTGTTCATGGGCGATCCAGGCGACGGCATTGACGAAGGCCATGGTGCGGTGGAAGTTGGCCAGCGTGAAGGTCTTGCTCAGCACGCCGCCATTGGCGGGATCGATCTGCCAGCCTTGCAGCTGGGCGAGCAGGGCTTGCTGCTCTGCGGCGGACAGGGGCGAGCCTTCCTGGTGGGTGCAGCGCTGTGTGTGCAGGGGTGACATGAACGAACCTCCATCGGGGCCACCGGCGCACAGGCTCAGCGCACCCCCAGCGCACCCAGTCGCTCGGAGGCGGGTGGGTGCGAGTAATAAAAGCGCACGTAGATCGGATCGGGCGTCAGGGTCGACGAGTTGTCCTTGTAGAGCTTGATGAGCGCCATCGCCAGGTCCTGGCCATTGGCCTGCGCGCAGGCATAGGCATCGGCTTCGTACTCGTCGCGGCGCGAGAAGTAGGAAAACACCGGCGCGATGAAGAACATGACAGGCGGCAGCGCCAGCACGAACAGCAGCAGGGCCAGCGCGTCATTGGGGGCCGTGAGGTTGGGCGTGACGCCCAGGCCCAGGTAGAAGGCGAACTGCTTGGACAGCCAGCCCAGCACCGCGAAGCCGATCAGGCTCATCACGAACATCATGATCATGCGCTTGAGCACGTGCTTGTGCTTGAAGTGGCCCAGCTCGTGCGCGAGCACGGCCTCGACCTCGCCCGGCGTCAGCTTGGACAGCAGGGTGTCGAAGAAGACCACGCGCTTGGCGGCGCCCAGGCCCGTGAAGTAGGCATTGGCATGG
>CAYPUS010000004.1:0-37927 GCA_964413815.1 uncultured Aquabacterium sp.
TCGACAACGGCATGCTGACGATGACCAAGTGCTCCAAGTGCGGCGGCCACTTCGTCAGCCACCCCCACGAGATCTCGCGCCACTTCGTCTGCGGCCTGTGCAACCCGCCCGCCCGTGCCGGCAAGGGCAAGGCCGCTGGCGCGATCCAGATGCATTGATTTGATTTCCTGCGTGTTTTTCATGTCTGTCTCCTCCTGGTAGCCCGGTTTGCCGGTGCTTTGAAACGGGCCCCGCTTGGGGCCCGCTTTTTTTCTGGTTCGTGGGTTCATTTGATGGACCGTCCCCCTGACATGCGGGCCCCGACGCGCATCGGGCCGGGAGGCTGCAGTGGTACAAAGCCGCCACTAATTCAGGAGAACCCATGTTCATGCGAGCCCTCATCACCTGGGCCCGGCCGGCTGCGCTGGCCGCCGGCCTGCTGGCCAGCAACGCCGCCTGGTCGGTCGACGCCAGTTGCCAACTCAAGTACCCCATCGTGCTGTCGCACATGTGGTCGGCCACGCCCATCTGCGAGAACCCCGATGCCACTGGCGCCCAGGCCTGCGAGAAGGCCCAGGACTACGCCCGCTACTGCGCGCAGAAAAGCACCCTGCCCGATGGCAGTCCCAAGTGCCTGGAATGGCGCGTGCCCGATGACGAGGCCGACCTGCCTCCGCGCAACCACAACGTCAATGACCCCAGCCTGAAGCGCGATCTGCGCAGCTACCACCGCTATTTCAGCAAGGACATCGTCACGCGCCTGCGCGACACCTGCGGCAACCCCGTCTACATCGCCGACAAGCCGCCCTACGCCTCTTACGAAGTGCGCGCCCGCGTTCTGCGCACCACCGTGCTGCAGGCCCTGCGCGAAACCGGCGCGCAAAAGGTCAATGTGATCGGCATGTCCATGGGTGTGCAGGATGCGCGCTACATGATCGCCGCCCTGCCGGTGGACGATGCCCGGCCCGATGGGCCTCGCATGAACACGCGCGTGGCCGCGATGGTGAGCCTGGTGGGCGAAGACAGCGGCGCCGATTCGGCCGGCATCGGTCTGGCCGGCATCGCGCTGGGCGTTTTTGGCAAATGGGACAACCCGCCCATTCCGCGCGAATCGGAGGCCGTGCTCGATTACATCCATGCCGCCTCATGGAAGCGGGCGGACCAGGACCTGGCCCAGCCTGGGCAGCTCGTCGAGCACTGCCAGGGCCTGGAATGCGATCTGAGCACCCCGCAGGCCCGCTACCGCTGGCTGCTGCGCTCCATGGTCAACCTCAGCCCCGCCTTCATGCGCCCCTCGCAGAGCGAGGCGATGGCCAAACCGCCCATCGGCTGGAGCGAGCTGCGGGCCTTCACCGGGGAGCCCGACAACGCGTGGCAGGACCGTGTGCCCGCGGCCCTGGAAACCAACAACGGCGTGCACTACATGGCCTATGGCGCGCTGCTGCGCTTTCCCCAGCCCAGCTGGGGCGGGCAGGTGATCTTCCTGGCCGTCTCGCTGTTCGGCGGGCCCAATGACAGCAATGTCAGCCTCAAGCGGCAGATGTTCACCAACCCGGCCCCCAACTTCGAGAACGTGAAGATCATGCGCGGCGCCCCCCTGACGACCGGCTACCACCACACCTTCTTCTCGGGCCGCAATGACCCGATGTATGGCCCGACCAAGCCCAGGGAGCAGGAGCCGGCGCCCTATGGCGGCACCTCGGCTGACTTCCACCATCAGCTCGCCAGGGACCTTCGGGCACGGGGCTTCTGAGCGGCTTGCCCCTTCTGAGCATCAGGTTTTCGGTCACGGCGGCTGGGTAACGCTTATTGTTCCAGTCGCCAACGCATCGCGACCAACATGAACTCAGGAGCACGCCATGAAGACTTTCCGCTCGAATTGGGCCCGCAGCCTCGCCGTCGTGACCCTGCTGGCTGCGGCCGGCACGGCACAGGCCTTTGAAGCCACGGTGGTTGCCACGGGCCTGACCCGGCCGCTTTTCCTGACTGCGCCAACGGGGGATGACCGGATCTTTCTCGTCGAGAAAACCGGCGCCATCAAGCTTCTTTCCGAAGGCAGCGTACAAGGCACGCCTTACCTCGACCTCAGCAACAAGGTGGCGGTCGACGGCGAACGCGGCCTGCTGGGACTGGCCTTCGATCCCGGCTTTGCCACCAATGGCCGCTTCTATGTCAACTACATCGACGCGACCACACACAACACCGTGATCGACCGCTACACGGTGGACCCCACCACCAACACCGTCGATGCCAGCACGGCGCAACGGATCATCGCCATCCAGCAGGAGGACACCACCACCCACAAGGGCGGCTGGATCGGCTTTCGCCCAGGTGAGACCGACCACCTCTACATTGCCACGGGCGATGGAGGCGGCTCTTATGACCCGCTCGACAATGCCCAGCGCACCGACTCCCTGCTCGGCAAGATCCTGCGCATCGACGTGAGCGGCGACGGCACCGGCTACACCGTCCCGACCGACAACCCCTACGTCACCACCGAGGGCGCCTTGCCCGAGATCTGGGCCACCGGCCTGCGCAACCCCTGGCGCCCCAGCTTCGACCGGGAGACCGGCGACTTCTGGATCGCGGATGTGGGCCAGGATGCCCGTGAAGAGATCAATTTCGAGGCCGCCGGCACCCCAGGAGGCCGCAATTACGGCTGGAGCCTGCGTGAGGGCGGCATCGCGGCGCCCGTGGGCGGCGGCTCCGCCCCGGGCCTGACCGATCCGATCTTCGACTACGACCATCTGGGCACGCCCGGCGGCCTGGGCAACTCCATCACCGGAGGCTATGTCTACCGCGGCCCCTCGATCGCCGAGGCCGACGGCCGCTATTTCTTCGCGGACTTCGTTGCCAGCAAGATCTTCTCCTTCGTGCTCGACGAGCAAGGTCAGCCCACCGATCTGCGTGACGACACGGCCACGCTGCTGGATGGCATCGCCCTGGGCCCGATCAGCTCCTTCGGCGAAGACGGCCTGGGCCGGCTCTATGCCGTCGGCATCGGCGGCACGGTGGTGGCCATCGTGCCCGAGCCGTCTTCGGTGGCCCTTGTGCTCGCCGGCGCGGGCGCGCTGCTGTTCGGGCGCCGGGCGCAAACCCGCAGACGTGCACAGGGGTGATCCGGACGCCCGTGCAAATTCCCATGCGTAGACCGGCCTGATCGGTCTTTCCAGGGCTTCCCGAGCCGCGACAATCCAGGAAACACCTCCCGCATGGGAGGTGGTTTCGTTGTCGCGTCATCGGGAGCTGCGGGAGCTGGCATGGACGTCTACCTGAATCGAACCTTGGAGCTGGGGCAGAAGGTCCCCTACGGGGCCTGCGATTTCACCTTGCAGTTGCCGGCCCACACCTTCTACATCGGCAACCCCAGCCGGCCGGGCGCCAGCTTTCCCGTCAAGCTCAAGGCCGTCGTCTTTTGCGGCGAGACCGAGGTGCTCAACCTGGTTGCCGAGGTGCAGCCCTCGACCAAGGCGCTCGAGCTGGGCTATGTGCTCAAGTACCAGGCCGGCATCGGCCCCGATGAGCCTGATCGCATCCTGGCCTACATGGGCTCGCTGCCGCAATCCAATCCGGTCGGCGAGCTGACCTACGAGTCCAGGGGCGCCTACCTGGAAGACCGCGAGGTCCAGGTCGCCTATGAGCACCAGCGCCGCGGCATCGCCACGGCCATGTACCAGCAGGCCGAGGCGCTGACGGGCAAGCAGTTCCTCAGCCGCGTCGGCGAGGTGCTGACCGTCGATGCGGCGGCATTCTGGGCTTGCACCGACCGGCCCTTCGGCGTCGATGCGCTCTACAGCCAACCGCGCCGGCTGCTGTGGGTCAACCTCAACGACCTGCTGCCAGCGGCCTTGAAGGAATTGCCCAAGGTCCTTTTTGACGCTGAGCGCTTCACGCTATCGGCCACGGGTCGGCGCTGCATTGAGACCGCCAACGGCGGCGGCGGTTACCGCAGCGGCCTGCAAGATGCCCGCGCAAGGGGCCTGATGGCGCGCGGCGTCGACGGCATCGTGCAGTCCTTCGTCCAGGACCCGCACGCACCGCCCAAGCTCTTCCGTTCCGTGAACTGCGGCAGCCAGCCGCCCCTGCTGGCGCTGAGCAACAACAAGGGCCTGCCAGATGGGCTGCTGAATCCGCCCCTGGCCCTGTTGACACCCGAATCGCGTGAGGACGTCCTGCAATGCATCGGCCGCCACTTGCAGGCCCTGGCCGACCTGGACGCCCTGGACGCCCTTCATGCCGAGGTGCGCACGCTGGAGCGGGTGCGTCGCCTGCGCCATGAGCGCGGGGACCCGGACGCGATCGAGCGCCTTTTGCAGGGCCGGCGCCTGCAGGCCGTGTCCGTCATGACGGACATGCTCGAGAAAGAGGCCGAGTTCCGCGCCTCCCAGATGTGAATCCCGCGATGCGCCCCGTCGCGCATGGCCACGCGCCACAAGGCGTCTAGGGAATCTGCCCACTTGCCGCCGCGGGTGCAAGGCCTTAGAAAGGGCAGGCTGTCTACGTTGTCACCGGCATGTTGCCGCGCCATTCCACAAGAAAGGATCGTGATGTCCGCAGCAGAACAAGGCCTGGGAAGATCCCCATGGCGCATGACCCGCTACTGGACCACGCTGGCCTGCCTGGCTTGCCTGGCCGCCGGTCTGCTGACTTTGTCCGCCGGGCACCCGCTGCACGGCTGGCTGCTGGTGCTGGGCTCGCTGGCCCTGGTCAAGGGCACGGTCTGGGGCCGGCGCGGACGGCGGCGCCTGGGGGCGCCCCTGGCGCAGCGCCGCTGGCGCAAGGCCACCTGAGCCTGCGCCGCTGACTGGCGGATTTACTCCGCCAGTTTCTTGAAGGTCGCGATCACCGCGTCGCCCTTGAAGGGCTTGACGATCCAGCCCTTGACGCCTGCGGCCTTGCCACGCTCCTTCATGATGGGCGAGCTTTCCGTCGTCAGCATGACGATGTTGACGCCGCTGTTGCCCAGCTCGGAGCGGATCTTCTCGGCCATGGTCAGGCCGTCCATGTTGGGCATGTTCACGTCGGAGACGACGAGCTTGATCTTCGGGTCGGCCTTGAGCTTGCTCAGGCCATCGCGGCCATCGACCGCCGTGGCCACGTCCAGCCCATTTTTCTTCAGGAAGCCGCTCACTTCGTCGCGAACGGTGCTGGAATCATCGACAACCAGGATCTGTGCCATGGGGACCTCTTATGTGCTTGTCTTGGGGGGGGGTGAATGGCGCGGATCAGAAGAATTCGAGTTCGCCAGAGCTCTCTTCGACCTGCGTTTGATCGACTGTGAAGTCGAGGGGGCCGTCCTCGCAGACGGCCAGGGAAACATGGAAGACGGCCTGCGAAGCGGTGGTCACACGCCAGTGCGCGACGTGGCCTGCGCCCAGCGCTTCGATGTACTCCAGGCTGCCATGATCGAGCACGCTGGGCGTGGACATGCCCAGATGCGGGTAGACCCCGCCCAGGTCGCGGTTGAGCGCCCCGCAAGCCAGGTTGCCCGTCTCCATCACGACGTCCAGGAAAGTGGCATCGTCCAGCTCGGACTGGCCCTTGAGCGCGGCGAAGTGCGCGCGCGTGGCCGGGTCCTTGGCATTGAAGTGCAGGAACATCATCGCCCTGAAGAGGTAGGAGGAGACGGTGAGGATGACCATCTGCCGGTTCTTGATCTGGCCGCCGTCGCTCAGCTTCTCGATGTGGCTGGCGCTGGCGCCATCGCCAAGCATCGACGAACGGATGGCCTGCTCGATGATGAAGTCGAAGGCCGACTTGGCCTGGTGGCTGACCCGGCTGCCCTTGGAAGGGCCTTGGCTCTTGTTTTGGCTCATCACGCCACCTCGCAAAGCGCGTCCTTGGTCTTGCCGTTGAGCAGGTGCAGCTCGCTGAGCGCGCCGATCACCATCTTGCCGCCGGCCTGCATGTCCTGGAAGGTGGCGGTGGTGATCAGGTCGTTCTTGTACAGATTGCGGCGGTAGTCCTTGGACAGGTTGTCCGCGCGGTGCGCCAGATCGCGCACCTCATTGGCGACGATGGCAAAGCCCCGGCCATGCTCGCCCGCGCGGGCGGCCTCGATCGAGGCGTTGAGCGCCACGATGATCACCTGGTTCACGATGGCGGTGAACTCATCGTTCTTGGCGT
The DNA here is from genome assembly GCA_964413815.1 of uncultured Aquabacterium sp. Lineage (GTDB taxonomy): Bacteria > Pseudomonadota > Gammaproteobacteria > Burkholderiales > Burkholderiaceae_C > Aquabacterium. The sequence continues at coordinate 6,106 of CAYPUS010000004.1, forward strand.
GCATCTCGCGGTTGTGCACGAGCAGGGCGTTCATCTCCGTATCCCAGCGCTCGAAGGTGCGCACCAGGCCCATCATCTGGTCGATGGCGCCGCCCAGACGCTCGCAGTGTTCGGTGGTGCGGTGACGGACCTGACCGGCAGCGGCGCGCAGATCGGCCAGCATGCCCTCGTGCTCGCGCTGGATCGACTGGACGCGGGCCTCGCGCTCGGCCAGCTCCTGGCGGGCGCCTTCCTGGTGTGCCTCGAGCTGACGCTGGAGGTCGGCCACGACCGCCTGCATGGCGCGTTCGGTCTGGGCCACGCCCTCCTGCCGCGCCTCATGAGCAGACTGCGACGCGGCGCGGCGCATCCAGAACCAAACGCCCAACGCTCCGGCCAGCAAGCCAGAGAACAATGCCATCAGCGGGAGAATCATGATGCTGGTTCAACCTTTTATCTTTGAAGACGCTTGCTGCCGCGTGCAGCCCACCAGTTCGGTGTTTATCGGTCAGCGCCATCAAGGACATGAGATCGGGCAGACCCCTATGGACATGCACTATTGCCGCGGCAATGCGGTTGCATGCACCATCTTGAATCCAGGCTCATGCGAGGTTTCGGACCCGCCGTGAACGATTTCACTGGCGGGCAGGGGGCGGCTCAGCGGCCCACGACCAGCCCGTCCATGCGTACCACCTCCAGGTCGCGGCCGCGCACCTGCTGGATCTCCCTGCGCAGGCGGTCGTTGTCCCAACCAGCATCGGGCGCGCCGCTGATGTACCAGTCCGAGCCGTTATCGGCCAGGATCATGCCGTGGGTCTTGAGCGCTGTCAGGATCGCCTGGCTTTCCGGGCTGAAGTGGCGCGGGATCACAAAGCTGGCCTTCAGCCGCACGCGCATGCCCATGGGGGGCAGGGATGGATCGCTGGTGGGGGATGCCCAGTGGCTGGCAGGGGGCATATAGGCACGGCGCGTCTTGGCCACCGTGAAACGCAGCGCATGCCGGATGCCGCCGGCGCCGAGTCGGGCCTCGTCATACCGGACAAGGCCTGGGAAAACCGGCAGGCCCGCCGCATCGGCGCTGGTCCAGCCGGGCTGGGCGGTGGGGCGCACGTCGTTGCTGTCCAGGTGGAAGATGGCGGCGCTGTCGGCCAGCCAGCCGCCGGCCAAGACCGGGTCCGGGAAGGCCCGGTACAACTCGTAGAGGCGGTTGTTGTCGCGGTCCACCACGATGACATGGCGGTCGCCCTCGGCCTTGGGGCCGCCTTCGACGGGCACGCCGGGCGGGATCGGATAGGGGCCGGGATCACTTTGATCGGCATAGGCTGCCAGGCGGATAGGCACCCGCTTTTGCGATCCGCTCACGACCACGTAGGGGATGCCCATCGGCTGCCCGCGATACAGGCCCGCCCCAAAATCCGGGCGCAAGGTCTTGTTCCAGCCGATGCCGCGGATCAGGGCCTCGGAGCGGGGATCGACCGGCGCACGGCTGATGTCGGTGTTCCAGGGGTTGTCGGCCGGAAAAGGGACGGCGCCTTGCAGCGAGGCGCCGGCGCCCAAGGCCGCGCCGCGCACATCGCCGTAGGTGGGCGCAGGCTGCTTGCCAGCAGGGGAACGCGATACGGCGGACGGCGTCTGGGCCCGGGATGCCATGGGAGACGGCCCGCCGTCATCGCATGCGGCCAGGGATGCGAGCAGGCAGGCGCTCACACCGATCGATGCGAGCGATTGCAGGGCGGGCGTCCTGATGCGCATTGCCACCTCAATCGGCCACACGCACGCACAGCCGGCCCCGCACGCCGCCAGCCAGCAGCTGCTGCGCGGCATCGATGGCATCGGCCAGCGCGATCTCGCGGGTCGTCAGGGCCAGCTTGGCCGGATCCAGATCGCGTGCCAGCCGCTGCCAGGCCTGCAGGCGCTCGGGGCGCGGGCACATCACGCTGTCCACGCCGATCAGCGTCACGCCGCGCAGGATGAAGGGGGCCACGGTGGCGGGAAAATCCATGCCGCCGGCCAGCCCGCAGGCCGCGACCGCCCCCCGATAGCGGGTCTGCGCGCAAACATTGGCCAGGGTGTGGCTGCCCACCGTGTCCACGGCACCGGCCCAGCGCTCCTTGGCCAAGGGCTTGCCTGGCGAGGCGAACTCGGCGCGTTCCAGCACCTGGGTGGCGCCCAGCTCGCGCAGGTAATCGGCTTCCTGCGGGCGGCCCGTCACGGCGGCCACTTGGTAACCCAACTTGGCCAGCAGGGCCACCGCCACGCTGCCCACGCCGCCAGCGGCGCCTGTCACCAGGACCTCGCCATCGGCAGGCTTGAGGCCGTGGCGCTCCAGGGCCATCACGCACAGCATGGCGGTGTAGCCGGCGGTGCCGATGGCCATGGCCTCCGCAGGCGAAAAAGCCTTGGGCAAGGGCACCAGCCAGTCGCCGTTCAGGCGCGCCTTGCCGGCCAGCCCGCCCCAATGGGTCTCCCCCACGCCCCAGCCATTGAGCACGACCTGGTCGCCCGGCTTGTGATCCGGATGGCTGCTGGTTTCGACCGTGCCGGCCAGATCGATGCCCGGCACCATCGGGAACTTGCGCACCACCGGCGACTTGCCGGTGATGGCCAGCGCGTCCTTGTAGTTCAGCGTCGAATAGGCCACGCGCACGGTGACATTGCCTTCGGGCAGCGACGCTTCGTCGATGTCCTGAAGGGCGGCCCGATAGCCCTGCTCGTCTTTCTCGATGAGGATGCCTTGGAACATGGTGTCTGGATGATCTTCTGGAACGCGGAGCCTGCAGCATACGCCCCCAGCGGGGGATCATCGCCAGCACCCCCTCCCGGTTGGCTTACATCCTGTTTCTGACCCGTGGTGGCTTTCCCCCCAAAGGAACGGGTGGGGCGCGGCACCCCCAAACCTAAAATGCCGCCACCCACCGCAAGGTGCGGCAACCATACATAACAACGTTTCAGGCGGGTCTCTGTCATGTCCACATCCCTGTCAGGCGGCGGGCCTGACCGCTTTGCGTTGCCGAGCCTGTCGGCGCTGACAGGTGAATTGACATCCCGCCTCAAGGCCGCGCTGGGCATCGGCCAGGCCACCCGGCTCATCCGGCTCGACACGCCGCTGCCGGCAGACACCCTGGTCATCGAGCGCTTCACCCTGCGCGAAGGCGTGCATGCCGATGAGCCTCTGTGGGCCGAACTCGACTGCCTGAGCACCAACGCCCACCTCGAACTCAAGGCCCTGCTGGGCGCGCCCCTGACGCTGCGCCTGCAGCTGGCCGATGGCAGCTGGCGCCAATGGCATGGCTACGCGGTGCGCGCGGGCCAGACGGGCAGCGACGGCGGCCTGGGCAGCTACCGTCTGCACATGGCGGCGTTCACGCACTGGCTGCAACACCGCCGCGACACCCGCATCTTCCAGGACGCCACCAGCGCCGACATCGTCAACAGCGTGCTGTCGGCCTACCCGCAGGCTCGCTTCAAACTGGAAGTGGCCGAACCCGGCCCCGTTCACGAGATCACCACGCAGTACCGCGAAACCGACTGGGCCTTCGTGACGCGGCTGATGGCACGCGAAGGCTGGAGCTGGCGTGTGGACCATGAAGGCGACGGCCCCGCCGATGCCGCCCACACCCTCGTGATCTTCGACCAGCACGCTGAACGGCCCGAACTCGGAGCGCTGCGATTTGCCCGCCCGGATCTGCGCGAATCCGGCCCCGGCGGCCTGATGGCGGCGCTGGCCGCAGCCTTCAACCTGGGCAGCGGCACGGCGCGCGACACCGTCACGGCTTGGCGAACCGGCCAGCAAGTCGGCACCAATGCGGTCACGCTGGCGGCCTGGGACGAGCGCCAGCTGGCCGGCATCACCGCCGATGCGCAGGCGGACATCCCGCTGGGCCAGGTGCCCACACTGGCGCAGTACATCGGCCAGGGGGAGCGCCGCTTTGCCGATGGCCGCGTGGGCACGGCCCAGCCCGGCAGCCAGACGGTCGCGCAGGCGCGTGCGAACGCACGGCTCGCGGCGCATCAGCTGGCGCAAGTGCGCGCGGCCGGACACAGCGCCGTGCGCGCGCTGCGGCCCGGCGCCACCTTCCAGCTCACCGAGCACAGCCTCTATGCCGCCAGCGTGCCGGGCGTTCCCACCCCCGGCGGCGAAGGCCGCTTCTGCGCCCTGCACATCACCCACGAAGCGGCCAACAACCTTGGCCAACAGGCCGCCCGCATCCTGCGGCGCACCGACATCGAACAGGGCAGCTACCGCAACCGCTTCGAGGCGGCGCCCGCCGACCTGCGCCTGGTGCCACCGCCGCCGGATCGCCCCACGGCGCCCGGGCCGCAGACCGCCATCGTGATGGCCGCACCGGGCGAGCCGCTCAGCACCGACCGTGATCACCGCATCCGCATCCAGTTCGCGTGGCAACGCGGCGCCTCGCCTTTGCCCGGCGGGATGGCAGGCCCCCAGACGCCCGCCGGTGGCGCCGACACCGGCCATGCGCCAGGCGATGCGCGCAGCGGCACCTGGGTGCGCGTGAGCCAGGCCGTGGCAGGCCCCAACTGGGGCGCCGTGTTCACCCCCCGCGCCGGCACCGAGGTGCTGGTGGACTACCTGGACGGCGACATCGACCGCCCCATCGTCATCGGCCAGCTGCACAACGGCCAACACGACCTGCCCTGGCCGGCCGGCGTGGATGCCGGCGCCAACCACCCCGGTACGGTTTCGGGCTGGCACCACACCCACCTGGACGGACAGGGCGCCAACCAGTGGCTGATCGACGATGCCAGCGGCCAGCTGCGCATGCGCCTGCTCCACAGCGGCAGCCGCACCGGCCATGCCGAACTGACCCTGGGCCACATCGTTCAGCAAAGCGCACAAGGGGGCGCCGGCAACGCCCAGCGCGGCCAATGGCTGGGCGAAGGCTTCTACGGCTACACCGAGGGCTGGGCCATGCTGCGCGCGGGCGAAGGCCTGCTGCTGAGCACCAGCGCCTGGCCGGCGATCGGCAGCAGCGTGCACAGCACGCAGATGGATGCGCAAGAAGCCGTGGCCCAGCTGCGCGCCGCCCGGCAGCTTGGCCAGGCGCTGAGCCAAAGCGCCCAACAACAAGGCGCCCTGGCCTTGGCCAGCCACGAGGCCGGGCAGGCCACACAGGCCCACGCCGACGCGATGGACCCGGAGGCGCTGGGGCGCCATGAGGGCGCTGTGGGTGGCCAGCCCGCGCGCAAAGCCCGGCCAGGCAGCCGCGAGCTGGGTGATCCGGTCGAGCGCTTTGCCCAGCCCTTGCTGCACCTGGACACCCCCAGCACCGCGACCTGGGTGACGCCCGCCTGCATCGGGCTGTTCAGTGGCAACGACAGCAGCGTGACGATGCAGGGCGACGCCCAGCTGACCAGCGCCCACACGCTCAGCAGCGTCAGCGGGCAGACCACCAGCTTCTATACCCACGCGGGCGGCATCAAGGCGATCACCGCCAACGCCGACCTCAGCGTGCGTGCGCACACCGATGCCATGCAGATCTGGGCGGATCAGGACATCACGGTGCAGAGCACCACGGATGAGGTGCGGATCCAGGCCAGCAGCAGCATCACGCTCACCGCTGGCCAGAGCCAGATCGTGCTGGAGGGGGGGAACATCACCTTCACCTGTCCGGGGGCGTGGACGGTGAAGGGGGCTTCGCATGCTTGGATGGGGGGAGGTTCAGGCAGCGCGAAGCTGATGGCGCTGCCGGACGGCACTACGCACATCCCGGACTGGATCGAACTGGACTACCGCGACCCGGATACCGGTGAGGGCGTACCCGGCATCGAGTATGAAATCCATCTGGAAAGCGGCGCCAGGCTCACGGGCACGCTCGACGATCAGGGGCACGCACGCCACGACAACGTTCAGCGCAAAAAGGTGACGAAGGTGGTCTACAAGCAGCGCCAAGCCAAACCTGAAGCCGAGGCCCCGTCATTGAGCAAGCTGCTGGGCTGACGCAAGCACGAAGCAAAGGAGACACACGCACATGTCGGCTGTTCTACAAGACACCGGCCCTGCCACTTCGACACCGGCATCGGGCCAGGAGGCTCAGCTACGCCGCGCCCTGGCGCAGCAAACCGGCACAGTACAGTCCGACGAAAAAAGCACCTGGATATGGCTGTGGGAAGCGATTCAGGGCGACTTCAATGAAGACCGCTCGACGGGCCAGATTGCCTTCGATGCGGCCGTCTCGATGGTGCCGCTCGTGGATCAGGTCTGCGACCTGCGCGACCTCATCGCCAACTGCCGGGCCATCGCCAACAGCAAGCCGGACGAGGACAACACCTGGAAGTATGTGGCGCTGGGCCTGACGTTGATTGGGCTGATCCCGATGCTGGGCAGCGCGCTCAAGGGGGTGCTCAAGATCTGTTTCCGCTTCATCCTGCATCACAGCGGCCAGATCAATCACAAGGCCATGGATCTCGCCATGACCTGGGTCGTGGCCTTCCTGCGCAAGCCAGAGGTCCAGCGCTACATGAAGGCCCGCAACGTCGACGACCAGTTCGACTGGTTGGCCAAAGGTGTCCGTGACCTGGAAGGGCGCGTCACCACCGATGCCTTGCTCAAGGCGTTCGACAATGCCATCAGCACCCTGAAAGGCATGATTGCCAAAGTCAGCTGGATACCCAAGGTGGGTGACCGCGCCAAGGCGACCATTGCCATGATGGAAAAAGTCAGGCGCAATGCGCGCGCGCCGCTGGATGCCATCACAGGGCAGTTGAAAGAAATTCTGCAGAGGATCGCGGCGAAACTGGACCATGAGACCCTGACTCTCCGGCACGGCATCCTGAACATGAACAATGTTCACTTCCGTGGCACGCTGCCGGAGACCCGAGCCGTGACCTTGATGAAAAGGGCGGACCCGAGGCCAAGCTGGCTGAGCAGGGGAATCAAAGGGCTGTGGCAAGAACAATGGCTTGCCCAGGGAAAGCGCATGGTGGAGAGAGTGCGAGCAAAAGACCCCGATTACCCCGACCTCAAGGATGGGAACATCCTTTCGTTCCACAAGATGGTCCCTTATGAGATCAAAGGGCCCGCCAAACTTTACCGTGTGGTTTCTCCAACCAACGGCGCCATGGGCGACTGCTGGGTACCAGAAGATGTTTGGGAAAAGATCATGTCATCGCCCGACCCCAAGGCGGCATGGCGCAAGTATTTGGCCGTCTGGCCCGACTGGAATCCAAACGGGCAATTTGTCGTCATGGAAGTTCCCCCGGGGCAGAGTATCAAAGGATGGCGCGGCCCCGCTTCCAGCCAAGTCAAACCGAAAAAATATGGTTTAGACGCGCACCTTGAAGGAGGGTGGGACCAGATCATCATCAAACCCGATCCCAAAGAGTTTGACAAAACCGCCATCTACCGGCGAACGGGTCCTGATGGGGCCAAGCTTGAACGAACAACGCTGAGCTATGGCGATTACTCAGATATGACTGCAGAGCAAAAGGCCGCATATGCCCCCGTGCGGGAAAGCATTGAGCACCCTTACATCAAGGGGCCCTACGACACGCATTGGGGATCCACCGACTTTGATGCGCAATGGACCGATGGCCGCCTGGGATTGCCGGCACTCCCAGGACAGATGACTAACTCATGATTGCCCGCCCTTATGTCTACTGACCTATTCGGAAACCCGATCGGCCCTCAGGCCATTTTTGAGTTGAGCCCACATCAAAAGCGTCAGGCCACGTTGCTATACCACTGGACCTCCCCTGAATACCTGGAAGGACTGGTGACCCTGATCGACGCACTGATGAATGGTGTCGACACGACCTTGGCATTGGCGAGCCGTCAGCACCGGGACCAACTGTTGACATCCACGCAATGGGGGGTACGCGACACCGCGCGGAATTGGGCAAGCGCCGCACAACCGGCCCTGCAAGAATTCAAGGAAGACATCATTTGGCACATCGCCCAACGCTCTCAAAACCATCTTGGGCGGACAGGGCTCACTCAATGCGACCGCCTGCTGAATGAAATTTCACCCTACTGGATGACACCTGAAGAGAAGAAGTGGTTCGAGACCCAATGGCAGGCCATCCATGAATACGCTTATCGGCATGATCAGGCCGTAGGAAGCGGAGGGCAGCGTCTCTTGGCTGACAATGACATGCCCGAACATTGGGCCAAAGTCGCTGCTCAATTTCCTCGCATTCCACGGTTCAAAGTGCATACCGACCGCGAGTACTGGGAAGCCGAACTGCCGGACAAGACAGGCGTCTACGTCCCAGTCGATGACCCCGACGGGGTCCTGCAGTTTGCATGGTCGGGAGCTGAACAAGGTGCACTGTCAAGCTGCCAGACACTCAGCGAGGTGGGAAAGCTGATCGTTGCGCGGGTTGGACGCGACCGAATGTGGCTTGACCATCAGGCCATGGTCAATGTCATCGCGCCAATGTATGCCTGTGGTGACTTGACGGACCGTTCAGAGGGATTCGATGTCGGCGATGAACTGGATCCGCGCTGGATCAGCGGCACCATTTTCGACCTCTGCATCACCGAACGCAGCTGCAAATGGTTCTACGTCGAAAAACTTGAGGGCGAGTTCGAAGACGCGCCAGCCCTGCAAGCTGACGGATCAGGCATGCCTGGCCAGGGCCGCTTGCGCTGCGAAGCCAGGCAGCCATGCCCCCGCACAGGCCTGTGGTTCTCGCCAGCGGCAGACGGACCCCGGCAGTTCAAGCAGGGCGACTTGATGCCCGAAATGCCATCTGACTATGGGTTAACGATCTGGTATCTGGCTCAAGCGCAAAACTGACTGGGTCCGCGAAGGCTTTCCGTTGGACAGCAGCGCGCATACGGAACAAATCAGGCACCCCGACATCAAGGGGCCCTATGACACGCTATGGGGATCGACTGACTTTGATGCCCAGTGGCGAGATGGTCGCTTGGGTTTGCCCTCGTTGCCCGGGCAGATAACCAATTCAATGACACCATGACAACTGACCTCTACGGCACCCCCCTTGGAGCGCCACCAACTTTTGAGTTGAGTCCATACCAAAAGAGACAGGCAGCCCTTCTGTACCACTGGACGTCAAAAGAGTATCTGGAAGGCTTATTGGCACTCATCAATGGGCTCATTGCCGGCGCCGATACGACACTCGACCTGGCAGGTCTCCAGGGGAGAGATCAATTGATCGCCAATGAGCAATGGGGTGTTCGTGACACATCTGCCAATTGGCGGGCCAGCGCATGGCCTGCATTGCAGGCATTCAAAGAAAGCACCATTTGGCACATCGAACAACGCGCTCACGACAACCTTGATCAAACGGGCCTAACCCAATGCGGTCGGATGCTTGACGAACTGTCTCCCTACTGGATGACACCGAGCGAGAAAGCTTGGTTCGATTCTCAATGGCGGACCATCGATGAGTACGCCGATCGTCATGATCTCGCGGTTGGCGTGGGGGAATATCGTCCGCTGCACGACTTGGAAATGTCAATGCAGTGGGAACTGCATGCTCACCAATTCTCCCAGTTGCCCAAGTTCAACGTGCACACGAATCACGCGTTTGCAACTGGCGAACGCCCCATTCAGAGCGGTGTATATGTCCCAGTCGATGACCCAAACGGCACCTTGCAATTCGCGTGGACAGGATCAAAGTACGGCGCACTTGGCCAGTGCACGACGTTGAGCGAGGTCGGGCTGGAGATTCTTCGCCAAATAGGACGCCACAGACTGTGGCTCGACCGGCCGGCGATGGTTGCCACCGTGGGGTCTCTGTATGCAAAGGGGATACTGCGCGATCGTGGAGGCTTCTCCCCGGGCGACGAGTCTGATCCTGACTGCGTCAACTTTGTGATCACTTCAGAGGTCTTCAAAACTCGCCCATGCAAATGGTTCTATGTCGAGATGATCGATGGCGAATTCGAAGACTCGCGGGACCTTCAAGCCGACGGGCCAAGCGCGAATGCTCAGGGGCGCTTGCGCTGTGAAGCCCCGCAGCCGTGTCCCAGGACAGGCCTTTGGTTCACGCCGGCTGCGTCGGGCTCGCGGCAGTTCAGGCAGGGCGAATCCATGCCCCAGGTGAACTCCGACTATGGCCAGACAATCTGGTATCTGGAACACGCGCAGAACTGAGTTCGAATTCGGATTCGCGCTGCTTCATCCCATCCAGCAGTCGCGTTTTCCCAGCGATCGATGCAGCCCATCTAATAGGTTCGTTGTTGCGCCTTCTGTGACGCAAAGACCGGCGCGCAACACACAAACCATCGTCAATGGCCATGTTTGACCTTCTCAAACTGAAATGGACAGCCGGCCGGATGTCCAACGACGATCGAGCCCGGCAGTTCTGGATCTTGCAGCGATACACAAGTTACACCGCCTGGAAGCGGTGCCGCGACGCATTCGCCGTTTTCGCCGCGCTCATGGAGCGGCAATGCCGAGAAGAACCCATCGGGCGAATCGACTCCGCACTTCTTGAAAAAGAAAAAAAAGAGTACCTGAACTTGATCACTTCAGGCGCACTCGACGCGTTTGATGTCACCCAGATCGAGAACTGGGATTCCTATCGCACCGAGTGGACGCATGCCATGTATGCGGACGTGCTTCGTGTCTTGTCACTCTATGACAAGGGCCTGGCGCATCTGAAGCAAGGGGATCGCTCCGTATTCCGGCATACCGGTCAGGGCGTTCTGGAAGACGCCGCCGGCGCGGCCCGCCACCACTATCAGGCTTACTGTTTAGGTGGCCCTCGCGGCGACCGGAGTCTGATTTTTTACGGCAAGTACGTGATCGCGATGAAGGCTGCGCTGCAGTGGGGCGCAGCAGAAGTCGGTTTCGCAGCAGACGGGCTCGAACCGGCTATGGCGGATCTCTCCGCCCCGGAAATCTGGGAAGACCCCCGCGAGATCTACGACCCCCAGGAAAAAAGAAAAGTTCTGGTGCAGGGCTGCAGCGACCGGTGGAAGCAGCAAACAGCGCATCTCAAAAGCGTGCCTCAGACGCCCAATCCCATTGAAGACGTCTTCGTGACCAGCGGCCAGGCGTGCCCTGCCTACGGCATTTATGAAGCTCAGGTCCGAGACGGCTTGATGGTCTACATGTGCCAAGGCCAGCAGGCCTATCGCTACGGGGCGCCCGTTGGCATGCCTGGTGGGGGCAGTCGGATCACTTGGCGATTGTTATGGGAAGACCAGCGCTACGTTGACGGCACGGTGCCGAGCGAAGAGTCGCAGTACTTTCCCGGCGATCTGGTATTTGGGAGAGGCCCAAGACTGATGGATGAGCCAGCGTACAAACCAGCGCGTACAACATGACGGCAGCACTCATTGAGCAAGAGATCTATCTACTGGAGCGCTACAGCTCACTGGACTACTTCGGCACCATGCGCGACCATTTCGCGACCATGCTGAAAGCGTCCAACAATGCGCTGACGGAATTCATGGCGAAGCCGCCTCCTGACTACCGCAGTAGACACCTCAGTCAGCAACCCGATGCGGTATGGGGTGAGCGCATCATTCCTAATCTGCAATGGGTACTGGACGGCCTGAATGAGGGCTACATCCTCTTGTCCCACGGCGACCTGAATGCGTTGGGGCAAGCGAATAATGTGACCAGTTCGTTTACCGCGATAAACCGCGATTACTCGTGGGATTGGATGCCGAAGACGTTCTTCGATATTGCTGACCAAGCAAACAGCGAGGCTTGGATACATGCGATGAACATCAGCGCTACTCGGACGGCACAGTGGTGCCATGGAGACTTAAGCCTTCGTTACAACGAACCCACCCGGGGCCCACTCAATCCACCTCCGACCTGGCCCCAGTACCGCCTCAATACGCAGGTGCAGGTGAAGACCGGGGACAAGGTGCCACACAACGGAATCTACGTGCCCGACATTGCCAAATCCTGTGCGCAGTTGTTGATTGAGGGGCAGGAAGCTTGGGAGGCCACGGCACGGCAAAACCCCGATGACCCGAACAGTCAAAGCTGCGACTACCTCCCCGCCACCTGGACATTGGTCGAGCGCATAGCCGACGAAGGCGGCAGCATCCCAGGCGAAGAGCCCTGGCGCGCCCAGGCCGCACAGCGACTCCGTTGCGAAGGCGGTCTACCCTGCCCACATGAAGGCTGGTGGTTCACCCCCGCGGCGGAAGGCAAGCGCCACTTCAAACAGGGCGAGATCATGCCAAGCATCGGCGCCGACTACGGCCTGACCATCTGGCAATGGTGCGTGCCTCAATGACCTTTGTGTCAAGGCATATGCTCTCATCATGACCCCTGCCCGGCCCCATGCCCTGATAGCCCAAGCCGCCCAACTGCTCACCCCCCGCTACCAGGAACCCCACCGCGCCTACCACGGCCTCACCCACATCCAGGCCCTGCTGCGCCACGCCCAGACGCGCTCCGACCTGATCCACGACCAGACCGCGGTCGAGCTGGCCATCTGGTTCCACGACGCGGTCTACGACACCCTCCGCACCGACAACGAAGAAGCCAGCGCCCAGTTGGCCGAGCAGACGCTGGCCTCTTGGTCTTGCCCGCCCGATCTCATCCGCTCGGTGGCCAGCAAGGTGCGCGCAACCAGCGGCCACGCGTGGACCGACGGCGATCCCGATACCGCTGTGTTCCTCGATCTGGACCTGTGCATCCTGGCCGCCAGCCCATCGGCCTATGACGCCTACAGCCCCCAGATCGCCCAGGAGTACGCCTGGGTGCCCGGTGACCAATACCGCGCCGGGCGGGCCAAGGTGCTGCAAGACTTTCTGGCCCGGCCCCAGCTTTACTTCACGGCGCGCTTGCAGGCACAGTGGGCGCCCGCCGCCCGCGCCAACCTGACCCGTGAGCTGGCCTCCTTGAAGCAGCTGGCACCCTGATTGCTCGCGGTCGTGGCGGGCGGCCTGTCGCACGCGGCCCCAAGCCTGTCGCCCCAGCATCCAACCCGCCACCCAACCTGAGGTTTGCCCCGGCAAGCCACCCGGACAATGCCCGATATGCTCTCGCCCATGCTGGAAGTCCGAAACCTGAGCAAGCGCTATGGCGCCGATGCCGTTTTTTCCGATGTGCACCTGGATGTGGCGCCGGGTGAGTTCGTGGCCATCGTCGGCGAGTCCGGCGTCGGCAAGTCGACCTTCCTCAATTGCCTGGCGGGGCTGGACACGGCATCCGAGGGCTCGGTCAAGGTGCGCGGCACCGAGGTCGGCCAGCTCAATGACCAGGCCTTGGCCCTGTTCCGGCGCGAGCATCTGGGCTTCGTTTTCCAGGCTTTCCATGTGCTGCCCCACCTGGATGTGGCCAACAACGTGGCGCTGCCGCTGATGCTGCTGGGTCAGGCCGACGATGCGCGGGTGACGGCCGCGCTGGATGCCGTGGGGCTGGGCGGCCTGGGCGAGCGCATGCCGCAGCAGCTTTCGGGCGGGCAGTTGCAGCGCGTGGCCATCGCGCGGGCGCTGATCCACAAGCCGGCGATGATCCTGGCCGATGAGCCCACAGGGAACCTCGACCCGGAAACCGCCGAGAAGATCATGGCCGCCCTGGTCGATCAGGTGCGCGCGCACCGCACGGCCTGTGTGATGGTGACGCACTCGCAATCGGCGGCCAGCCGTGCCGATCGGATCCTGAAGCTGACACGCACCGGGCTGCACGAGGTGTCTGCCGTCCCTGCGCACTGAGCGGCGCGAAACGGCTCGCTCCCTCGATCGTCCTTCCGTTCGTTCGCTCCATCTCGCTCCTCCTTCAACCACCCCACCCACGCTGGCCGAGCACGTGATGGCAAAGGCCGCCGCTCCCCTCTGGTCGCTGTTGCGCACCTTCTCATGGCAGGAGTTGCGCCACCATGGCCTGCGTCATGCGGCGGCCATGCTGGCGGTGCTGCTGGGTGTGGCGCTGGCTTTTTCGGTGCACCTGATCAATGCTTCGGCCTTGAGCGAGTTCAGTGCGGCCGTGCGCGCGGTCAGCGGCCAGGCCGATCTGCAATTGCGTCCGGCCCATGGCACGCTCGATGAAGCGCTTTATCCGAAGGTGGCGCGCGACGCGCACGTGCAGATCGCCAGCCCGGTGATCGACCTGCGTGTGCAGGCAAGTCAGGCAGACCCGCGCGACAACAGCGCAAGGCCAAGCGCATCCGCACCGCCAATGAGGGGCCTGCGCATCGTGGGGATCGATCCCTTCGTCGCGGGGCCATTGACACCCGGGCTGATCCCCGCACTGGTCGATGCCAAGGAAGACCGGGCGGGACAAGCCGGGCAAAACGAGAAGGATGCACAAGGCTTGCAGACCAGCAAGCCAGCGCGCGACCGCATGACCTTGTTCGCCCCACGCGTGATCTTCCTCAACAGCCAGGCCAGCCGCCTGCTGAATGCGAACGCGGGTGACAAGATCACGGTGCGGACCGGCCTGCGCACCGTGCAACTCGAGGTGGTGGGCAGCGTGGCGGAAGCCGGCGAGCCGCTGGGCGTGATGGACATCGCCAGTGCGCAGGAAGCCTTCGGCATGGTGGGCCAGCTCAGCCGGCTCGATGTGCAGCTCAAGCCAGGGGCCAGTGTGGACGAGGCCTTGGCTTCGCTGGCGCTGCCGCCGCAGGTGCTGGGCGAGACGGCCCAGGCCTCGGCGCAGCGCGTGTCGAATGTGTCGCGCGCTTACCGGGTCAACCTGACGGTGCTGGCGCTGATCGCGCTGTTCACCGGCGCCTTTCTGGTGTTCTCGGTGCTGTCGCTGTCGGTGGCCAAGCGGCAGCAGCAGTTCGCGCTGCTGGCGGTGCTCGGGCTGAGCGCGCGCGAACGCCTCCAGCTTGTGCTGCTGGAATCCGCGCTGCTCGGCCTCGTCGGCTCGGTACTGGGCATCGCGGCAGGCACCGGGCTGGCGGCGATGGCGCTCAAGCTGCTGGCGGGCGATCTGGGCGGGGGCTACTTTCCGGGCATCGCGCCGCGCCTGCATTGGTCGGGCGCCGCCGCCCTGGTCTACGGCGCGCTGGGCGCGGGTGCGGCCATCTGGGGTGGCTTGGTGCCCGCGCTGGTGGCCGGCCGTCTGCCACCCGCGCAGACGCTCAAGGGATTGGGGCAGACCGAAAGCGGCCAGGGTCTTTCCTGGTTGGGCACGCTGCTGTTGCTGATCGGTGCCGGCCTCACGCAACTGCCATCCATCCAGGGCGTGCCCCTGTGGGCCTACATCGGCGTGGCCTGCCTGCTGACGGGCGGCATTGCCTGCGGGCCCGCGGCGGTCGCGCTGCTGCTCGGTGGTGTGCGCCGATACCTGCCTCGCACGGCGCTATTGCGTCATCCGCCCTGGCTGCTGGCCTTGGCGCGGGCGCATCACCTGCGCCGCACGGCCACCGTCACCATCGCGGGCGTGGTGGCCAGTCTCAGCCTGGCCGTTGCCCTGACGGTGATGGTGGGCAGCTTTCGTGCATCGGTCTCAAGCTGGCTGGATGTGGTCCTGCCCGCCGATCTGTATGTCAGCACCGAGGCAGAAGAAGGCGGCCAGGCACAAGCTTTCGACCATCGGCTGTTGGAGGCGGTGCACCAGGTGGCGGGCGTCACGCGGGCCGTTGGCGTGCGCAACACCGACATCGCGCTGCGCACAGACCTGTCGCCGGTGGCGCTGATCGCCCGTCCACTCGGCATGACGGCAGCCCCGGGCGATGGCGCGCCGCCCGGCATGCCGCTGGTCGAAGGGCCCGTACCGCCCCGGGCCGGCCACGTCGGCATTTTCGTCAGCGAAGCCGTGCGCGCGCTCTACGACGCATCGCCCGGCCAACTGCTGTCTTTGCCGCTGGTGCCGGGCCAGCCACCGGTGGCTGCGCTCGTGCGTGGCGTGTGGCGCGACTATGCCCACCAGCAAGGCGCCATCGTCATGGACGAGGCCGACTACCGGCGCCTGACGGGCGATGCGGCGCTCAACAGCCTGGCGCTGTGGCTGGCCCCCGATGCGGCAACGCCCGATGTGCAGTCACGCATCCGGCAGGCGGCCGCGGCGCAAGGTGTGGATGGCGCCTCGCTGCGCTTCAATGAGCCGCGCGAGATCCGCCAGACCACGCTGCGCATCTTCGATCGCAGCTTCGCCGTGACCTACTGGCTGCAGGCGGTGGCCATCGGCATCGGCCTGTTCGGCATCGCCGCGAGCTTTTCTGCGCAGGTGCTGGCGCGGCGCAAGGAGTTCGGCCTGCTGCGCCACCTGGGCTTCACACGCGCGCAGGTGCTGGGCACCGTGGCGGGCGAGGGCGCGGCGCTGAGCACCGTGGGCGCCGCGCTGGGGCTGGCGCTGGGCCTGGCCGTCAGCGTGGTGCTGGTGCACGTGGTGAACCCGCAGAGTTTCCACTGGACCATGGACATGCTGCTGCCCTGGCCGCAGTTGCTGACACTGTGCGGCGGCGTGGTGCTGGCCGGCGCGCTCACCGCCTGGGTGGCCGGCCGTGCCGCTGTCAGCCAGGATGCGGTGATGGCGGTGAAGGAGGACTGGTGATGAGAAACCGGCGGCAGTGGCTGCGCGCGGGCTTGCCCGCCGGCCTGATTCAGATGCTGAGCGCACGCGGGCTGTTGGGAGGGATCGGCGGGATGGGCCGCATGGGCGGCGCACGCCTGTTGTCCGCATCGCTGCTTGCGCAGCATGCGCATGGCCAGGCTTCCCCTTCCCACCCGCAAGCCAGCGTGCCGCCGTCAAGTCCCCACGATGTCCCGCCAGCCAGCTTGCGCCCAGGCGAACCTCTGCGCTTTCCCCATGACCACGGCGCCCACCCCGCCACGCGCACCGAGTGGTGGTACATCACCGGCGAGATCGACCCCACCGGCCCGCGCGAGCAGCCGATGGGCTTTCAGATCACCTTCTTTCGCACCCGCGTCGACGTGGCGCTGGCCAACCCAAGCCAGTTCACCGCAAGGCAACTCGTGATCGCGCATGCGGCGCTGAGCGATCCCCACCATGGGCGCCTGTTGCATGACCAGCGCATCGCGCGCGCCGGCTTCGGGCTGGTCGAAGCCGCGGAGAGCGACACCCGACTGACGCTGCGGGACTGGACCCTCGCACGCAGTGGCCCGGCAGGACAGGGCGTCTACCGCAGTCACATCGAGGCGCGCGATTTCATGCTCGACCTGCGCCTGACGCAGACCCAGGCGCCTTTGCTTCAGGGCCAGGGCGGGCAAGGCCTGTCGCGCAAATCGCCATCTGCCTTGCATGCCACGCGCTATTACTCCCTGCCCCACCTGCGTCTGGACGGGCGCATCCGCCACCGGCAAGGCGAAATGGCAGTCAAGGGTCGGGCCTGGCTCGATCACGAATGGGGTGAGGCCATCCTGTCGCACGACACAGTCGGCTGGGACTGGCTGGGCATGAACCTGCACGATGGTGGCGCGCTGATGGTGTTCCGCACACGGCGGCAGGATGGCTCGGCCGTGTGGCATGGCGGCAGCCTTCGAAGGCCCGGCAAGCCCGATCGCATCTTTGCGGACGCAGAGATCCGCATGATGCCCGGCGACAACTGGCAAAGCCCGGCCACCGGTGCGCGCTATCCCATCGCCTGGACGCTGGACATCGCGGGGGTGCGCTACACCGTGCGCGCCCGCATGCCCAATCAGGAACTCGACAGCCTGCGCAGCACCGGCACCATCTACTGGGAAGGGCTGTGCGATCTGCGCGATGCGGCGGGCCGCCTCATCGGCGCCGGCTACCTGGAGATGACGGGCTACGCGTCGCCAATGGTGCTGTGAGTGGCGTGCGGCCCTTGGCCACGAGGCGCTGGCGCGCCCGCTCGACACAAGCGGCCTTTTCGGCCTCGCTCATGCTGGTCCAGCCGGTGATGTCAGCCAAGGTGCGGCCGCAACCCAGGCAGACATCGTCGTGATCGAGCGTGCACATGCGCACGCAGGGGCTGGCGACGGGGACGGTCGGTGGGGCGGCGGGCTCATCCATGTCTGGATCATAGCCAGCGCGGCCCTTGCGTCAGCGAGATAAAAAGGCACGAAAAAAGGCACCGTCCACGGGACAGTGCCTTTGGATGATCAGCGGGGATCAGAAGCAGAAGTTATTGGGCATCACCTTGTTGGCCACGATCTTGTAGACACCTTCACCGATGTTGAGCGTGTTGCTCAGGTCGACATCGGCGACCGAGGTGTTGGTGATGCACATCTTGCCGCCCTTGACGGCCAGCGTGCCCTTGACGATCACGCTGCCATGCGCATCGCGGCGGATCTTGCGCTTGAGCGTCACGTTCACCTTCGCGCGCAGATTGCAGTTGGTGCCGGTGACCGATACCACGCCATTGACGACCAGGCGCTTGCGGTCACTGATCTTGATGGAGGTGCCCTTGGCGACGCTGTCGAGCGCGGCCGTGGCGAAGGCGTCCGGCACCGTGAGCGCGCCGCATTGCACGGCCATGGCCGAGCTGGATGCCGCGCCACCGGCGACCAGAACGGCCATGGCAAGGATGGATCTGATGTTCATGAATCGTTTCCTCTTGGTTTCGTCCGAGCGCAGTGAAGCCCCGGCCTGGCGGCTCGGCAACGCCAGGCGGGTTGAGCAGTCGGTGGGGGAAGGAAGCGGTGGGCGCGCTCAGGGCGCGCGCGCGGCCAGGTAGCGCAGGACTTCGGATTCGTCCTGTTCGGCCACCTGGGCGAGGGCGGCGCGGGCCTGGCTGTCGTCGGGCAGCTCGCGCAGCCGCTGGATCGCCATCTGCCGGGTGCTGGGGTCCGGCGCGTGCAGGAAGGCGCTGACGGCCGGGATCAGGTCGACCCGCATCTGGCCATCGAGCAGGTCCAGGGCGTCCTGCTGGAGCAGGGCGTCACCTTGCGCGGCGGCCATGTCCAGCACTTGGCGCATGGCCGGCGTGGGCACAGGCGTGTCGAAGTAGGTCTGCATCGCGAAGGCGGCTTCGATCCGTGCATCGGCATCCAGCTCAGGGTCGCTGAGCTTGGCCATTAGAGCCTGTGGCGCGTGCTGGGCGAGCTCTGCGTCACTCAGGGCCGCGCCTTCGGGTCGGCCAAGGATGGCGTTGAGCATGGCATTGCGCTCGGCCGCGTCGACGGCCGCATGCCGCACCGCCTGCGCGGAAGAGGTGAGTGTTTCAGCCTCGCTGCGGCCCGGGTGCGCCACCGCATGGAAGGGGCCCTGGCCGGCCGTGGGCGGACACGCCCCGGCACCGATCAGCGGCGCGGCCACGGCCCGGGGTGCGGCTTCGGGCTGCCCATCGGGCACATCCGCGAACACCCCGCCCAGGACCCAGCCCAGGCACACGCCCGCCACCCCCGCGATGCCGACCAGGGTCCAGACCTTGTCACCACCCCGACCTGCGTTCACCTCGATCAACCCTTGGCCCATGGCACGCTCCTTTCGTCCGATGGACCCAATGTAGGGATCAGGCCGGAGCAAGCGGGCGGCCGGAGGTAAGTGACATGTCTGAATGCGTCACGATGATCGTGTCGCGTTCTATCGAGCCCATCCGAAAATCCAAGGTTATCGGACGAATCCTTTGTAAATCAGGCACTTGGCCAGGTTGCAAATGCTTGAGGATGTCACCTTGCATCACACGGCCCCAGGATTTGTACAGGTCGACACAGCCCGCTGCTGCTAGCCCGGGCGCCCCGCCGGGTTGCAGGCGTCCGTCCCCCGGCCGGTGGGCACCTCGATCACCACGGTGGTGCCGCGCCCGATGGCGCTGTCGATGCGCATGACGCCGCCCAAGGACAGCACGCGCTCGCGCATGCTCAGCAGGCCATAGCCGCTGGTCTGGCCGCAGGTCACCGCGGCGTCGAAGCCCCGGCCGTTGTCCTGCACCCGCAAATGCAGCACGCCGCCCAGGTGCCGAAGGGTGATGGCCACCTGCGTGGCCTGCGCATGCCGCGCCGCGTTGGTCAGCGACTCCTGCACCAGCCGAAAGACGACGGCGGACAGGGCCTCGGGCAGGGCCAGGTCCTGGCCGCCGGCGTCGACCCGGCAAGGCAGGCCCGCACGCTGGCCGACGTCCTGGGCCAGCCATTCCAGCGCGGCCACCAGGCCCGCATCCAGCGCAGCGGGGCGCAGGCTGGTGACGACCTGCCGGGTCACCTTGAACATCTGGTCCAGCAAGCCGCTCATGTCTTCGACCAGGCGGGCCACGCCGAGGTCGCGTTCGCCGTGCGGACGCAACAGCCCCAGATCCAGGCGCATGGCCGTCAGCAGTTGGCCGAGCTCGTCATGCAGCTCGCGCGCCAGGTGCTTGCGTTCCTGCTCGCAGGCGATCTCGTGGTGGGCCACCATCTCGCGCAGCTTGTTGCGCGAAGCCCTCAATTCCGCTTCGATGTGGGTCCGATCGTCGGGCTGGGCCGTGGCGTCAAACGAGTGGGATGGGCAAGGGTCCTGCGGCATGGATGGATCATTCAAAAGCGTGGCATGCGGTGGCCCGTGGGGGCCCATGCGGGCCCATTCAGAACCCGTTCAGAAAATCCTGAATCGCGTTCATGCTTTGCTGACAGACAGGCTGGAGGTGTCTGCCTATCATCCCTCAAAGTCCACACACAAGGGATGGCTTATATGCATCGGAACCTGCCTGTCACCCAAAAGGAATACGTGTTCGATGCGGCGGAGACCCTGCTGTCGACGACCGACACAAAGGGCAGGATCCAATACGCCAACCGCGCCTTTCTGGAGGTGGCCGGCTTCAGCAAGGCGCAGCTGTATGGGCAGCCCCATCACATCGTGCGGCATCCCGACATGCCTGAAGCGGCCTTCGCCGATCTCTGGCGCACGCTCAAGGCCGGCGGCAGCTGGTGCGGACTGGTCAAGAACCGACGCAGCAACGGCGACCACTATTGGGTGCGCGCCAACGTCGCCCCGATCCGGGAGCAGGGCGTGGTGATCGGCTACATGTCCGTGCGCACACGGGCCGACCCTCAAGAGGTGCGCGCCATCGAGCCCATCTACCAGGCCCTTCTGGAAGGGCGTCCCTGCGGCTGGCGCTTGCGCCGCGGCCGGCTGGTGCGCACAGGCCCGGCGTCGCTGGCCGATCGGCTGCGCGAGCTGTCGGTGCGGGCCAAACTCGGCGGCGGGCTGGCTGTGCTGCTGGTGGCCGGGCTGGCGGGCATGCTGCCGCCGCTGTTGGGACAGACGCCCAGCGTCTGGCCGATGGTCGTCTTCGCGGCGGCCGGTTTGCTGGTGGGATGGGCCTTGCATCGGGGCGTGCTGCAGCCGCTGGCCACCCTCGTCACGCAGGCCGGCCTGCTGGCCAGCGGCCAGCGGCCGCAAGGCCTGTTCCGCCATCGCGCCGACGAGATCGGCACCCTGATGCGCAGCCTGGAGCAGGCCGGGCTCAACCTCGTGGCCCTGGGCCGCGATGTGCGCGATCAGATCAACGCCGTGCGCGACTCGGTCGGTGCGATGCAGCACAGCGCCGAGCACTTGCACGGCTGCACGGGCGAATCCAGCGACCAGCTCGCGCAGACGGCGGCGGCCCTGGAAGAGCTCTCGCGCACCATCTCCAGCAACCAGGAGGCGGTGAGCGCCCTGGCCCAGCTGGCCACCGAAGCCGACCAGGCCACGCAAACGGGCAAGACCATGATGGCGCGCACGGGCGAGACCATGGAAGAGATCGCGCTGTCGGGCCAGCGGGTCACCGAGTTCTCTTCGATGATCGATGCCATCGCCTTTCAGACCAACATCCTGGCCTTGAACGCGGCGGTGGAAGCGGCCCGGGCCGGCGAGCACGGCCGTGGCTTCGCCGTGGTGGCCGCCGAGGTGCGGGCCCTGTCCAAGAAGAGCGGCGATGCGGCCAATGAGATCAAGGCCCTGGTGGACGCCACGAAGGCGCGCGTCGAAGCGGGCGTGGCCGTCGTCGCGCAGGCCGGGCAGGCCATGGACCACATCACCAAGATGGTGGGCTCGCTGACGGCGCTGATGCAGGAGATCAAGATCGCCACGCAGCAGCAGGCCATCGGGGTCAACCAGGTCAATGCCGCGATCGGGCAGCTGCAGGCGCTGACGGACCGCAACGGCGAGCTGGTCGAAAGCAGCGCGGCCGTCACCATGCGCCTGCACGAGCAGGCCTCGCGGCTCGACGAGGCCGCATCCGTCTACCGCCTGTGCCGGCAGGTCGGCCAGCCGGACTCGCCCGAGACGGCGCAGTCCAAGCCCCTGGCCCTGGAGACCCAATGAGCCCTTTGCCGCCCGAACTCAGCCGCCTGCGACCTGACCGCACGACCACCCTCGGCCGTGCGCTGAGCGAGCTGAACCGGACCCATCTGGCCCTCGACCACCACGCCATCGTCAGCATCACCGACCGCAAAGGCGTCATCACCAGCGTCAACGACCGCTTCTGCGCCATCAGCGGCTATGCACGCGATGAACTGATCGGCCACACGCACAGCCTGCTCAAGTCCGGCCGGCATGACGACGCGCTCTACCGCGATCTGTGGTCCACCATCCAGCGCGGCGAGGTCTGGCATGGTGTCATCTGCAACCGGCGCAAGGGGGGCGGCAGCTACTGGGTGCAGTCCACCATCGTGCCGCTGACCGATGAGGCCGGCGCCATCGAGGCCTACATCTCGCTGCGCACCGACATCACCGAGCGTGTGCTCGCCCAGGAACAGTCGTCGCTGCTGTCGCAGGTGCTCGAC
The DNA here is from genome assembly GCA_964413815.1 of uncultured Aquabacterium sp. Taxonomy (GTDB): domain Bacteria; phylum Pseudomonadota; class Gammaproteobacteria; order Burkholderiales; family Burkholderiaceae_C; genus Aquabacterium. The sequence goes on from CAYPUS010000004.1 coordinate 28,604, forward strand.
CGCACCGACCAGGCCGTCGTCGTCATGGGCATCGAGGATGGCCGCATCTGCTATGCCAACGCCGCCGCAGGCCGCGCCGTGGGCCTGGCCGTCGCGCAGATGCAGGGGTGCGCCTTCGATGACTTCATCCCCCCGATGTTGAAACGGCGCTGCCGTCAAGGCTGGCAGGACATCCGCAATGGCGACTTTCGGTGGGAGGGACTGCTGCCGCTGCGCCGGCACGATGGCAAGCCTTTCCTGGCCTCAAGCCATGTCGGGGTGCTCACCGATGCCACGGGGCGGGCCCGGCAGGTGTTCAACATCTTTTCCGATTACGCGCATGAGCGCGAGCGGCAGTCGCTGCTGATCAAGGCCCGGCGCGATGCCGAGCAGGCCAGTGCGGCCAAGTCGAGCTTTCTGTCCAGCACCAGCCATGAACTGCGCACACCGCTGAACGCGATCCTCGGCTTCGCGCAGCTGCTGGCGCTCTACAACCAGACGCCCCAGCAGCAGCTGTGGATCAAGGAGATCCTGCGCGCCGGCCAGCACCTCGTGACGCTGATCGACGAGATCCTGGATCTGAGCCGCATCGAATCGGGCGCCGATGTGCTGCACATCCAGCACATCGACATGGGCCCGGTGTGCCGCGACTGCCTCTCGCTGATCGCACCGCTCGCCGCGGAAAGACAGATCCGCCTGCGCGAAGAAAGTCCGCTGGAGCCAAGCTGGGTGCTGGCCGACAACGTGCGGCTCAAGCAGGTCATCCTCAACCTGCTGTCCAACGCTGTCAAATACAGCCCGGCGCGAAGCGAGGTGACGCTGCGCATCGCGCAGCCCGAGCCGGCCCATGTGCGCGTGGCCATCGAAGATCATGGCGCCGGCATCCCGCCGCAGCGCATGGGCCAGCTGTTCGAACCCTTCAACCGGCTGGGCATCGAGAACCAGGGCATTCCGGGCACCGGCATCGGCCTGGCCATCAGCAAGAAGCTGATCGACCGCATGCAGGGCCGCATCGGCGCCTGCAGCACTCCGGGCGAGGGCAGCACCTTCTGGATCGAACTCAAGACGCCCCCGACTCCCATGATGTGAGAGCGCACGCACCCGCCGCCGCACCCACCGGGATCGATGGGCCTGCGGCCTCCTGGCCTTGACGCGGATCAAGCCGCCTCGCGGGCGCCGGCTCACAATGCGCCTCGCGCCGATCATGCGGCTGCCCCACCGATCCCCGAAGCCGCTTGCCTTCCGAATTGAACAGAGATGATCCGAGTAGTCATCGCCGACGATCACCCCATCGTCTGCCAGGGCCTGATGCAGTTGATCGCGACCACCACCGACATGCGTGTGGCGGGGTGCGCCGCCAACCGGGCCGAGTTGCTGACACTCAGCGCACGCCAGGAAGCCGATGTGCTGGTGATGGACCTGTCCATGCCGGGTATCCAAGGGCTGACGCTGCTGCAGGAGGTGATCGGGCTCGACGGCATCCCGCCCATCGTGGTGCTGTCGATGCACAACGAAGGTCAGATCGTGCAGCGCGCCATGAAGCTGGGCGCCGCGGCCTACGTCACCAAAGAGAGCGACCCGCGCTGCCTGCTGTCGGCGATCCGGCGTGCGGTGGTGGGCGGGCGCTACCTCGACCCGTCGCTGCTGGACGCGCTGGCGACCTCCCTGTCACCCGCGCAGCAGGCCCCGCATGAATCGCTGTCCCTGCGCGAGCAGCAGGTGCTCAAGCTCATTGTGTCGGGCCGGCAGATTGGCGACATCGCCGCCCTGCTCAAGCTCAGCCCCAAGACGGTCAGCACCCACAAGATGCGCATCATGCACAAGCTGCAGGTGGCCAACAACGCGGACCTGGTGCGCTACGCCTTGCGGCACGGCATCGGCTGAGAACACTTGTCCAGCCTGCGCATGGCGATGGCATCGAAGGGGCAGACCACCGCGCACTTCGCACAGCCCGTGCAGCCCGGCGCATCGTGCAGCACCGCGTGTTTGCGGCCCATGCCGCCCGGCCCTTCGGCCTCCAGCCAGAGCACCTTGGGCGGGCAGATGCCAATGCAGCGGCCACAGCCGGTGCAGCGCGCCGGGTCGATGTGGGGCAGGGCCTTGGCGCTCACTTCCCGCCTATCCGCCTGCTTGCCACTGCCTGAGCACCGCCACCGCGTCCTCGCGCAGCAGCGGCCCTTCCACCGCCACGGCCGGGCGCGCCGCAGCCAGGGCATCGGCGCAGCGCATGGGCAGCGAAGGCCCGCCCAGGGCCGCCTCGATGTCAGGTGTGGTGGCGCCATAGACCACGCGCGTGATCCCGGCCCAGAACATCGCGCCGGCGCACATGGCGCAGGGCTCGCCGCTGGCATACACGGTGGCCCCCTGCGTGACGGCCGGGCCCAGCGCAGCGCGCGCCTCGCGCACCAGCACCACTTCGGCGTGGCCGGTGCTGTCGGCCGTGGTGCACTGATTGTTCTGCGCCACCCACAGCACGCGCCCGTCCTTGACCAGACTGGCCCCGAAAGGCATGTTGCCCGCGGCCAGGGCCTGGCGCGAAGCCTCGATGGCCGCGCGCATGTAGGCGGCGTCCTGATCGGCTTGCATGTCGCTCATGTTCAGATCTCGTCGATGACCGTGCTGCGGGCCGCGGGCGTCTCGCCTTCGATGGCGAAGCGGTCGCGGGTTCGCACATAAAAACTGGCCCCGAAGCGGGCCACCGGGAAATAGTCTTGCAGGCGCACGCGCCAGGTGTCGGTGTCCACCAGCCCCTCGCGCACGCGCAGCCACTGCACCCGCCCGAAGAACACGTGCCGGCTTTCGTTCTCCATGTGCTCGTGCAGCACGCATTCGAAAGCCACAGGGGCTGGCGCGATGCAGGGCACCGCCACGGTGCGCCCTGGCACGGTGCCCAGGCCCAGCAAGTCGAGCTCGCTGACATCGGCGGGTGCTTCGGCCGCGCAAGCATGCATGGCCGCGGCCAGCCCTTCATCGGCCAGGTGCACGACGAACTGGCCATTGGCCAGGATGTTGGTGGCCGTGTCCTTGAGCCGGCCCTGGCTGTTGTGATGGTTGACGCTGATCATCACCAGGGGCGGCTCCTCGCCCACCATGTTGAACATCGAAAAAGGCGCGGCATTGACCAAGCCCCGCGCGTTGACCGTCGTCACCCAGGCGATGGGGCGAGGCACGATCAGGCTGGCCATCAGCTTGTAGCGCTGATAGGCCGTCAGAGCGGGGAAATCGATGTCCTGGGCAGGGCTTGACATGGCGGGCTTTCTCTCATGCATTGTGGCGGGGCTGGGATCCATGCGGCATCAGGCGGGCAACTTGCCCTCCACGCCTTCCACATACCACTTCATCGACCACAGCTCGTTCTCGCTGATGACCTGCCCGCTGGGCACCTTGACCGCGCCGCTCTGGTCCTTGACCACGCCCGCGAAGGGATGGAAGCGGCCGGCCAGGATCTCGGCCTTGCGTTCGTTGAAGAGCTTGGCCAGATCGGGCGGCACGGCCGGGTTGAGCGGCGGCAGCTCGATCATGCCTTCCTTCATGCCCCACTTGGTGTCCTCGGGCTTCCACTTGCCGGCCAGCACCTGGCGCACCTTGTGCACGTAGTACACGCCCCAGTTCACCACGTTGGCCGTCAGATGCGCCTTGGGCCCGAAGCGGGTCATGTCCGAATCCTGACCGAAGGCGTACAGGCCCTTGCTTTGCGCCAGCTGCACAATGGCCGGCGAATCCGTGTTCTGGTAGAACACATCGCATTGCTGGCCCAGCAGCGCCAGGGCCGCGTCGCGCTCGCGCGTGGGGTCGTACCAGCTGTTGATCCAGATGACCTTGGTGCTGGCCTTGGGGTTGACGCTGCGCGCGCCATGCGTGAAGGCGTTGACGTTGCGCAGCACCTCCGGGATCGGGAAGGGGGCCACATAGCCGAGCTTGTTCGTCTTGCTCATGCGGCCGGCCAGCATGCCGATCAGGTAGGCGCCTTCATAGAAACGCGTCTGGTAGATGCCGACGTTTTTGGCCATCTTGTAACCCGTGGCATGTTCGAAGATCACCTCGGGATGGTCGCGCGCGACCTTCATCGTCGGCTCCATGAAGCCGAAGGAGCACGTGAAGATCAGGCGGCACCCATCGGCGATGAGCTGGCGGATGACGCGCTCGGCATCGGTGGATTCGGGCACGTTCTCAACGCACACCGTCTGCACCTGGCCGCCAAAGGTCTTGTCCACCAGCTTGCGGCCCAGCTCATGCTGATAGGTCCAACCCACGTTGGAGATCGGGCCCGGATAGATGAAGCCGATCTTCAGCGGTGCGCCCGCCGCCCGCGCGGGGATGGCGGTCAGGGCTCCGCCCAGGGCGGAGAGGGTGGCGGTGGCAGGGGCGGCAGCCCCCAGGGCGGCGGCTTGCAGCCATTGACGACGTTGCATGGTGAGACTCCTGGCGGAAAGGTGGGACGCTCTCACGTATGCACAAAACTGGAATCATGTATACGTGATTGTACGTTCTTGCATGCAATGCCTGTGCCATCTTGCATTCCCCATGGCGGTGCACATGCATACCTCCCGCGAAGCCGGGCACAATCGGTGCTTCCGCGCTTTGCCCCTCCTCCGCTCAAGCTTTTCACGCCATGCGTTTGTCCCAGAAGGCCGATGTGGCCTACCTCGCACTGCGCCAGGCCATCATGGAGCAGGCCCTCACGCCCGGCACCAAGCTGCCCGAAGATCCCCTGGCCGAGCAGTTCCAGGTCAGCCGCACCCTGGTGCGCGCCGCGCTGGCGCGCCTGGCTTCCGAAGGGCTGATCGAGATGGGCAACAAGCGCACGGCCACGGTGGCGCAGCCCAGCCTGGACGAAGCGCGGGCGGTGTTCGAGGTGCGCCGCTGCCTGGAGGCTGAAGCGGTGCGCCTGGTGTGCGCCCGCTGGCAGCCCGCCTGGCGCGCCCCCTTGCAGGCCCATGTGGAGCAGGAACAGGCCGCGGCTGCGGCCGGCCAGACGAATGTGTCGATCCGCCTGGCGGGCGAATTCCATGTCTTGCTGGCCGAGATGGCGGGCAACCCGCTGCTGTCGCGCTACCTGTCCGAGGTGGCCACGCGCTGCTCGCTGATCCTGGCCGTCTACGGCCGCCCGCACTCCTCCGATTGCGCCATCGCCGAGCATCTGGCCCTGATCGACGCGCTGGCCGAGCGCGATGCCAACCGCGCGGTCAGCCTGATGTGCGCCCACCTCGAAGGCATCGAGCAGCGCGCGCTGCTGACCCGCATCGTGCGCGACGACCAGGATCTGGGCAGCATCCTGTCGCGCTACGCGAAGGCGGTGGGCTGAAGCCGCCCCGACCACGCCACGCGGTATCGGCGCCTCAACCCCGGGACACGGCCGGCTGCGGCTCGGCCACCCAGGCATGCGCAAGCAGCAGGGGCAGGCACCACACCAGCGGCTGGTAGATGCGCGACTCGCTGAGGAGGCCGAACTCCGCCAGCGACAGCAGGTAGGCGACCAGGGTCACGCCCATGGCCAGGAGGGCAGCGCTGCGGATGCGCACGGCCTGCACCAGGGTCTTGAGCAGCGCCATGCCCAGCAGCGCGATCACAAAGAACACCGGCTGGGGCGCCCGCCACATGTTCAGGACGACCTCCAGGTTGGCGGCATGGTTCCGGTGGTTGCCAAAGCCCAGATGCTGGGCATCGTCGCGGATGCCGGCCAGCGAGGAGTAATCGAACAGGGCATGGCGCAAAGCCTCGGTCCAGACCAGCGTCAGCAGCATCAGGCCCAGCCCCCACGCCATCCACTTGCGAGCGGCCGCCAGCATGTCTTGCGAAGGGCCGGCAGGCCCCGCCCACCTCAGGGCCGCGCCATAGGCGAACAGGAAAAAGCCGATGAACACCGCACTCTCGCGGTTGAGCAGGGCCACCCCGAAGAGCAGCAGCATGCCGGGCAGCGACCAGCCTCGCATCGCCATGTGCACCAAGGCCAGCAGGCAGGCCGCTTCGATGTAGTCCCAGGGATAGGACCAGTAATGGGTCAACACCGTCCACATCATCGTGGCCAGGACCACGGTGAAGATGCTTTTCAGGTGGCTGCCCGTGCATTGGCGCACCATCAGGTACAGCGCCATGTTCAAGGCCACCAGGGCGCCTTTGACGAACAGCACCAACGGCGTGGACGCCACCCAGCCCATCACCATCAACACGGCGGGCCCCAGCAGGCGGTTCTGGTAGGCGCGCCAGTGGGGCGTGCGGTCCAGCACACTGCGCCACGCCGCATCCATGTCGGCCATGTTGACCTGGTGCACCACGATCCAGTGGCTGTAGGCCATGCGGCTCAAGGCCAGCACCAGCACAAGAGACAAGACTGTGGCGCGGTCAAAAGTGATCCAGGGGCGCGAGCCGCGCATGTGCTGTCCATCCTGCTGCGTCAAATGGGCGACAGCATATCTGGCCCCCACGCCGCGCGGCACGCGGGGAAACCAACAAACACCGCCACCAGACCGCGTCACGCCAAGGGTTCTTACACTCCTGCCTCGAACCTGGTTCGGCATCTGTCTTTGCCGCCACTGAGCTTTACACCGTGTCACACCTCCGCCCCCTGCTCGACGCCATCGCCGCCGTCTCCGCGCCTCCCACCGAAGCCCAGCGCATCTTCCATGGCCGTGGGGGCCTCTTTCCCGGTTGCGAACAGTGGACGCTGGACGCTTATCCGCCTGTCTGGCTGCTGACCAGCTTCCTGCCGGCGGCCTCGGAAGACCTGGCTGCCATCCATCAAGCACTGGCCGAACACTGGCAGCGGATCGCGCCCGGGCAGCCGCTGAACCTGGTCTTCCAGCACCGTGACGAAGTGCGGGCCGAAACGCGCCTGCTGGCCGGTGAGGTGCCCGACCCGCACGTGGTGGCGGCGCAAGGCGCGCGCTTCAAGGTGCACCTGATGCGCGGCATGAACCACGGGCTCTTCCTGGACATGGCCGAAGGCCGCCAATGGGTGCGCGCGCATGTGGCCGCGCGACCCGGCATCAAGGTGCTCAACCTCTTTGCCTACACCTGCGCGTTTTCCGTCATTGCCCTGCAGGCGGGCGCGGGGCAGGTGGTCAATGTGGACATGGCTGGCGGGGCCCTGTCGATCGGCAAACAGAACCACCACCTCAATGGGGTCAGCGAGGGCGCGAGCTTCCTGCCCCATGACATTTTCACGACCTGGGGCAAGATCGGCCGCGGCGGGCCTTATGAGCTGATCATCCTGGATCCGCCCACCTACCAGAAGGGCAGTTTCATCGCAGAGAAGGACTACGCGCGGCTGATGCGCCGGCTGCCCGATCTGCTGGCGCCAGGCGGGCACGCGCTGGTGTGCCTGAATTCACCCAAGCTGGGCACGGACTTTCTGCACGAGCAGATGCAGGCCCAGGCGCCCTCGCTGCGCTTCGTCGAGCGGCTGCCCAACCCTGCCGCCTTTGGGGATGTGTCCGCGCAAAGGGCCTTGAAGGTCCTGGTTTACCAGGCAGGCAGCCCCCCAGCATAAGGGCGAATCGGCCCTTGTGCGCACCTCGTTGCATCAAAGCCCCAAAGCAGGGGTCTTGTGCCAAATCCGTCCACCACAGTTGGCCCAAGTTCTGCATGATGGTCACACGTGACCTGTGTTGTACGGAGGGCAATGTGAACTGGTTAGGCAACGTCTCATCAGATTGCGATCAACCGATTGCACCGGCTTGCCTCGTGCAAGGACATTGGCGTTATCGCCCTCACCCCTATGCAGAGCCGATGCTCTGCCGCATCGTGATGGACCTGTCGGAGCCCCGCGTCGTGGCTGCGCAGTTCATCGAACACGGCATCGCGCGCGACTTCGAATCGCACGCGCTGGAAGACCTCAGCCGCACGCTGATCGATCAGGAAGTGCACCACCGCCCCTCGGCCTGGGGCTTTTCCGCCTGCAACTCGCTGCCCGGCTGGGCCAAGCCCAGCTTCAGCGAACAGCAGATCGAAGAACTCGAACGCATCGAGGGCTACCTGATCGAGGCCTCGGACGACACCATCGACGAGGTGCTCAAGCTGCGGGACGCCTTCTTACAGGGCATCGGCATGACCGACCGGGACATTTACCGGGCGGTGCGCCAACCCCAGCATGGCCATCAGGTCGGCGGCAAGTCCCGCGTGATCAACTGAAAGTGTCTGCAAGGGGAAGGCGTTGATCGCCTTCCTTTTTGTCAGAAACCTTCGACGATGAAGCGGCTGTATTCACCGGTGTTGATGCCGGTGCGCACCATCGCGTCATAGCGCATGTCGCCATCGAGGAAGCGCTTGAGCCAGGCGACGGTGGACTTGTTCATCACATTGGTTTGGGCCTTGGGCGCCAGGAAGGTGGCGCACAGGTGCCCGACGCCGCGCATCTCGATCTCGGCGCGGGGCAGCGTGGCCGGCAGGCTGGCGTAGAACACGTCCGAGTGCGTCTTGTTGGGCGCGATGAAGTCGGTCTCGCAGGCCACCACCAGCGCGGGCACCTGCATGCCGGCGAAGCTTTGTACGGTGTGCCAAGGCTGCAGGGCGACGATGGCCTTGAGCGTCGGATCGGCCAGCGCGGCCGAGAGCGCGGCACCGCCGCCCATGGAGTTGCCGACCACGGCGCGGCGCGTGGTGTCCGCCACCGCGGCATACGGCGCCTGGCCGCTGCGCGCCAACTCCACCACGTGCTTGAGGCCGGCGGCCAGCGTGGCGGCGCGCACATCGGGGAAGTCACCCGGCGCGAGGCTGTCGAGGTTGGCCACCACGAAACCGTGCGAGGCGAACTTCTTGACCAAGCCCTCGTACACCGCCTGGAAGGCCAGGAAGCCCGGCATCATCGCCACCACACCGAAGGTCTGCCCCTGGGCACCCGTGGGGTAGTGCACCGTGGCGCCGCCATAGCCCAGGGGCTTGGCGGTGGCGGCTGGGATCTTGTAGGAGGCGACCGCGTAGGGGCCCGTGCCTTCCAGCAGGGCGGGCGTGGGCGCAGGGCCGTGTTCGACGGCGGCGGCGGGCAGCGCCAGCAAGGTCGAGGCCGCCAGGGCGACGGCGCCCAAGAGGCGGTTGGTGGCAAGGCGGGTGGCGGTGGTCATCATGTGCGGGCTCCATCCATGCGTGAATGCGTGATCGGTTCGTCGCGCGCCGCATACCGGCTCGCGTTCAATCAGCATCGTATGGGACAGCCCAACCCGCACCACTGGCCGCAGCGGCCAATCGTTGACCAAAGGGCCCATCGTTTTCCCGCTCACCCGAAGCGGTAGTGGGCTGTCTCAGGGTGCCTTGCCTGCCGCCTGCAGTTTGTCCTGCGTCTTGGTGTCGAAGTCGCTGGCATCGTGCCGTTCGTGCAGCTGGTCCGCCAACTCGCCCCAGGTGCGGTTG